>JADFTO010000078.1 GCA_022560215.1 Pseudomonadota bacterium
GGCCTTTGGGCTTGGCGGGCGTCGCGCTTCTTGTGCGTAGCATCGCTACGCTCTGCAAAGCGCTCCTACTCCAAGCCCAAATGCCCTCGGTCAGAGGAGGTCAATATTATCCGGATAGACTCTAAGCGCCGGCTGGAAGGCCGCGTGGCGCTGGTCACCGGGGCGTCGCGCGGCATCGGCAGGGCGGTCGCCTTGCGCTTCGCCGAAGAGGGGGCGCGGCTAATCCTGACGGCGCGCACCCAAGGCGCCCTGGAAGAGGTCGACGACGAGGTCCGCAAGCTGGGGGATGGCGCCACCCTGGTGGCCGAGGACCTGACCGATTTCGACACCATCGACCGCATGGGAGCCGCGGTGTTCGAGCGCTTCGGCCACCTCGACGCGCTGGTCGGCAACGCGGGCCAGTTGGGCGTCCTCGGCCCCATCGGGCACACGGACCCGGCGACCTGGGACCAGGTCATGGCCGTCAACGTGACCGCCAACTGGCGGCTGATCCGCGGCTTCGATCCCCTGCTCAGGGCCTCCGACTCCGGCCGCGCCATCTTCGTCACGTCCGCGATCAGCCGGGCGCCCCGCGCCTATTGGGGCGCCTACACGGTCAGCAAGGCGGCCCTTGAGGCCATGGTCCTGACCTACGCCGCCGAGGTGGCCAAGACCCGGGTCAGGGTCAACCTCATCGACCCCGGCGCGACGCGGACGGCCCTGCGCGCCAGGGCCTATCCCGGCGAGGACCCGATGACCCTGAAGACTCCGGAAAGCCTCGTCGGACTGTTCGTCGAGCTGGCCGAAGCCGCCTGCACCCGTCACGGCGAGGTGGTCAAGGCCGATTGACAGAGAAATCCCGGCCCCGTATTGGCGGAGCGGAGCGCTATTTGCTATAAAGCGGCCATTCACGGAAAATCGTTTCCAGCGCAGTTTCCGTTCAGGCGGCTCGCCTCAAGGGGAAAGGCCGGCGCGAGATTACACGTGAGTGGATGGAGCCGACCCCCGCCATGACGGCACGGGGGGAACAAGGGGCCTGACGGCCTTGCGAGAGGTGGATACCCATGGAACTTGCCAAGAACGTCGCCCTTTTTCGGCGAACCAGGGAGTTGGAGAACCAGATCGACGAGTTTCTCGACAAGCTTTCCCAATCGGCCCTGATCTTCAGGGAGGCGGTGGGGAACTTCCTGGCCGACGGGGCCTCGGAGGAATTCGAGGAGAGGCTGAAACACGTCAACGACCTGGAAAGCAAGGCCGACAGCCTGCGCCGGTCCGTGGAAACCCAGTTGTACACCCAAACCCTGATCCCCGAATCTCGGGGAGACGTGCTCGGCCTCATGGAAAACCTGGATTCCGTTCTCAACGACATCGAGGGCGCCCTTTGGAGCTTCTCCATCGAAGCACCGGAGATCCCCGCCGAATTCCACGGCGATTTCGCCTCCCTGGCGGACAAGTCCACCATGGCGGTGGAATCCCTGGTCCTCGCGTCGCGCGCCTTCTTCCGCGACATCGAGGCCGTCGGCAACCACAATCACAAGGTGCTGTTCTACGAGAAGGAAGCCGACAAGGTGGGCACCAGGCTCAAGCGGGCGATCTTCGCCTCGGACCTGCCGTTGAGCCGCAAGGCCCAGCTTCGCAACTTCGTCGAGGTCATCGACAACGTGGCCGACATGTCGGAAGACGTGGCCGACCGGCTTTCCATCTACACCATCAAGCGGACGGTCTGACCGGCCCTATGGACATCGCGGTCCTGTTTTTCCTGACCAGCGGCCTGTTCCTCGGCTGGGCGCTGGGCGGCAACGACGCCGCCAACGTGTTCGGCACGGCGGTGGGGACGCGCATGGTCTCGTTCACCACCGCCGCCGTCATCTGCTGCGTGTTCGTCATCCTCGGCGCCGTGATCAGCGGCGCGGGCGCCGCCGGGACCTTGGGGAAACTGGGCGCCGTCAACGCGCTCGGCGGGTCTTTCATGGCGGCGCTGTCGGCGGCGCTTGCCGTCTATCTGATGACCAAGGCTGAGCTTCCCGTCTCAACCACTCAGGCCATCGTCGGCAGCATCATCGCCTGGAACCTGTTCAGCGGGACCCAGACCGACACCGATTCCCTGATCAAGATTCTCTTCACCTGGGTCATCAGCCCCGTGCTGGCGGCGGGCATTTCGATCCTCCTGTACAAGGCGACCACGGGGATCCTGAAACGGGCCAGGATGCACCTCCTGCGCACCGACGCCTATACCCGGCTCGGGCTGTTGCTGGCCGGCGCCTTCGGCGCCTACAGCCTGGGCGCAAACAACATCGCCAACGTCATGGGGGTGTTCGTGCCGGCCTCTCCCTTTACCGACTTCGACGTGTTCGGCCTGTTCACCCTCACCTCCATCCAGCAGCTGTTCCTGCTCGGCGGGATCGCCATCGGCGTCGGCGTGCTCACTTATTCCAAGCGGGTGATGATGACGGTTGGAGTCGGCATCCTGCCCCTGTCGCCGGTGGCGGCCTGGGTCGTGGTCATGGCCCATTCCATCGTCCTGTTCCTGTTCGCATCCCAAGGGTTGGAAAGTTTCCTGGCCTCCCGAGGCCTGCCCACCATCCCCCTGGTGCCGGTGTCCAGCTCCCAGGCCATCGTCGGGGCCGTGATCGGAATCGGGATTCTGAAGGGCGGCCGGGGCATCCAGTGGCGGGTCCTGGGACGCATCGGCGCGGGCTGGGTCGTGACCCCCCTCCTCGCCGGGGTGATCTGTTTCGTCGGGCTCTTTTTCCTGCAGAACGTGTTCGACCAGAAGGTTTACAGGGAAACCCCCCATGCGCTGTCGGGCCCGGGCCTGGAACGGCTTGAGCCTGCCGGCGTGGACACCAAGGCCAACAAGGCACATAGCCGGGAACTGGCCGGGAAGCTGGAGTACCTCTACCGCACCTTCCGTTAGAGCGCTCTAGGCCCGCTGACGGCGGAACTCAAGGAACCGCCACTCTGAGCTCGGCGGCGAGCGTCCCGATCGCCCTGGCCATGGCGCCTTGGGGAGCCGCGTCGGTGATCAGGTGGGCGACCTTGTCCAGGTTGGCGACACGCACCGGCGCCGTCCGGTTGAACTTGGTGCGGTCGGCCAGCAGCACCGGCGTGCGAGCCATCACCAGCATGCGGGACCTGAGCTCCGCGGCCTCGCGGCTGTAATCCATCAGCCAGGGATGGGACGACAGCGCGCTCGCCCCGACGAAGGCGAAATCGGCGAAATAATTCTCCAGCATGGCCGTGGAGTCGGGGCCCATGGTGGCGCCCTCCGCGCCCTGAAGCTCGCCGCCGAGGAGCAGGACCCGGTTGTCGTTCCGCGCCGCCAGGCGGCCGGCCACGTGGATGTCGTTGGTGAGCACGGTGAGCCGGCGGCGGCGGCCGAGGGCCTGGGCGACGCATATGGTGGTGGTGCCCGAATCGATAATCAGGGAGGCGCCGTCCGGGACCATGGACGCGGCCAGGCGGCCGATGGCCCGCTTGCCGGCCATGTTTACCGTTTCGCGCTTCGCCAGGGCCGGTTCTTCCGACTCAGCCGACAGGGCCCCGCCGTGGGTCTTCAGCAGGCGGTTCTCGGCCGCCAAGCGGGTGATGTCGCGGCGGATGGTCTCCCGCGAGACGCCGAGGCGCCGGAAGAGCTCCGTGACCGACACCGATCCCTTCTCGGCCAGGATGTCGAGGACCAGGGCGCGCCGCCGTTCAGCCAGCATGGGATTCCCCCTTTCCGGACCTCATGACCGGCGTTTCCATCGCTGCGCGCGGGCTCATTCTCATGCCATACCTCTCCGCCGTCCGGGAATCGATTTTCGACCGCGGGGCGTGTTTTCTTGTGGCATTATGACTGATTATGACTGATAATGCCAGCTCTCACCTCCTAAGGCGCTAAGGACGTAGTCCCATGTCCAAGGATCCGACGCTGCTGACGCCCGGGCCGCTGACCACGTCGGCGGCCACCAAGCGGGCCATGCTCCACGACTGGGGCTCCCGCGAATCAAGCTTTATCGAGACCAACGCCCGTGTCCGCGAACGGCTGCTGGCCATCGCCAACGCCGGGGACAGCCACGTCTGCGTCCCCCTTCAGGGCAGCGGCACCTTCGTCGTCGAGGCGGTCCTCGGCACCGTCATTCCCCGGCAATCCAAGTCCCTGGTGCTGATCAACGGCGCCTACGGCAAGCGCATGACCCGGATGCTGGAGACCATGGGCCGCGCCACCGTGACCCTGGAGACGCCGGAAGACAGGCCGCCCTCGGCCGAGGCCGTGGACACGGCGCTGGCCTCGGACAACGACGTGACGCACGTGCTCGCCGTCCATTGCGAAACCACGTCCGGCATCCTCAACCCCATAGAGGAAATCGCCGACGTGACGGCCAAGCGGGGCCGGGTCCTCATCATCGACGCCATGAGCGCCTTCGGCGCCATTCCCCTGGACGCGGAGCGCATCTCCTTCGACGCCGTCATGGCGTCCGCCAACAAGTGCCTGGAAGGGGTGCCGGGCGTGGGCTTCGCCATCGTCCGCCGCCGGGCCCTGGAGGCGGCGGAGGGCAACGCGCATTCCCTCAGCCTCGACCTCTTCGATCAGTGGCGCGCCATGGAAGGGAACGGGCAGTGGCGGTTCACCCCGCCCACCCACGTGATCTTCGCCCTGGCCGCGGCCCTGGACCAGTTCGATGCCGAGGGCGGCGTCGAGGGCCGGGGCCGGCGTTACGCGGAAAACTGCCGGATTCTCACGGCAGGCATGCGCCGGATGGGATTTTGCACCCTGCTGCCCGATTCCCTCCAGGCGCCCATCATCGTCACCTTCCTCATGCCCGCCGATCCCCGGTTCCGCTTCCAGGAATTCTACGATTCCCTTCGCGACAAGGGATTCGTCATCTATCCCGGCAAGCTGACGGTGGCGGAAACCTTCCGCATGGGGTGCATCGGCCACATAGGCCCGGCCGAGATGCGGGCCGCCGTCGACGCCGTCCAGGAGACCATCGAGGAAATGGGGGTGGAGACCGGCGCCCCGGCCGCCGCCTGAACCACCCCCCGACTCACGGAACCACACCCGGATATGAGAGGATACACCCATGAGCAATAACGCGGATTTCGTCTATTCCCGTTCCTACAAGGGCCAGGTCAAGGCCATCATCCTGGACTGGAGCGGGACGGTCGCCGACGCCTACGTGCTGGCTCCGGCCGTGGTCTTCGTCCAGGTCTTCAAGAAACATGGCGTGGAGATCTCCATGAAAGAGGCCCGGGGGCCCATGGGGCTGAGGAAGGACCTGCACATCAAGATGCTGACGGAGGATCCGGTCATCAAGGAACGGTGGAAGGGCGTGCACGGCGGCTATCCCGGCCAGGACGAAGTGGACCGCATGTTCGCCGACTTCGTGCCCATGCAGCTTGATTGCCTCAGGCAATACACGGGCCTGCTTCCCGGCGTCGCCGAGACCACCCAGAAATTTCAGGACCAGGGAATCAAGATCGGCAGCACCACCGGCTTCGTCAGGGTCATGGTCGATATCCTCGAAGAGGAAGCCAAGAAGCAGGGCTACGTGCCGGACGCCTCGGTCGCCGGCGACGAGGTGCTCAACGGCGCCCGGCCCAAGCCTTTCATGGTTTACAAGAACCTGGATTTGCTCGACGCCCACCCCATCCAGTCCGTGGTCAAGGTGGACGACACCATCTCCGGCATCGGCGAGGCCCTGGAGGCCGGGTGCTGGGGGGTCGGGGTCTCTCTCTACAGCAACTACATGGACATAGATTCCATTGAGCACGCCGAACAGCTCCCGGCCGAAGAGATGGCGAGGCGCCATGAACTGACCCGGGAAATCCTGAGGAAGGCCGGCGCCCACTACGTGGTGGACACCATGGTGGAGCTGCCGGACGTCATCGAGCACATCAACGAACGGCTGGCCCGCGGCGAAAAACCCTAGATTCCCTTCAGCGATTGCGCCCGTCCGCCGGCCCCCGGCGGACGGGACTCGTTAATCTTTTCGGGTTATGGTTCCACCGATGCCGGAAATCCGGGGACGCAATCGGGTGTCGATGCCGATCAAATCGTGGCTGGCCGCGGCGGTCCTCGCCGTGCTTGTCCCGCCTTCCGCCCAGGGGGCGTGCCGGACGGGCTTCGTCGAGCGCATCGACCGCGTCACCCAAAAGAGCGAATGCGTCCCCCAAGGGGTGATCCGGCAACAGAATCTGCAACGTAGCCAAGCCTCGCGGATCGAACGGATCCGCAAGGGACAGGCCTTGCAACAACAAAAACAGATCAGGACCCAACAGGAGATCCAGAGAAAACAGGCGAACCGCGGCAGGCCCAGCCTGTCCAGCAAGAAACGGCGCCTGAAACAACTACGGCTGAACAAGCAGAAGCGGGACAGGCAGAGGCAGCTGGCCCTGCGTCAGCAGATCGAGGAGTTGATCACCGAATTCCGGCAACGCCAGCCCACCTTGACCCGGCGCCAGGAAAGCCGGGTAGAGGAGATCATCAGGCAGCCGCAGCTCCTCAAGCACAAGCTATCCATCGAACAGCTCCAGGCTGTGAAGCGGAAGCTGACCGAACTTCTCCGCCAGCGCAGGGAAGAACAGCGCTAGGCCGAAGCCGTTAGCCCTCCCTCAGCCGAGATTGGCCTTCAGGAATTCGATGGACCGCCCGTTGGCGAGGTGCGCGGACTCCCCGTCGTAGTGCTCGCCGCCGATGCGGGCGAAGGCGTGCCCCTGGCCCGGGTAGTCGTGGAGCGTCACCGACGGGTTGCCGTCGAGGGCCGCATGCACCTGCTCCCGGCCTTCCTTGGGCATGAACTCGTCCTCTCCGGCGATGTGCAGCATCAGCGGACAGCGAAAGGATTCGTCCAGGTGCTCGGTCAAGTAGACGCCGTAATAGCCGACCGCCGCGTCGGCCTTGGTGCGGGTGGAGGTGAGATAAGCGAGCCGGCCGCCGAGACAGAAACCCACCGTGCCCACCTTGCCCGAGCAACCCTCGGCGCCGCGCAGGGTCTCGATGGTGCTGTCCAGGTCCTGAACACCCTTCTCCAGGTCGAAGCCCTGGAACAGCTCGAAGGCCCGGGCCCATTCCTCCTCGCTCTGGTCGGTGATCTGGATGCCCGGCTCCTGCCGCCAGAAGAGATCGGGGCAGAGGGCGACGAAGCCCTCGGACGCGACCCAGTCGGTGAGGTCGCGCATGACCTGGTTGACGCCGAAGATCTCCTGGATCACCACGACGCCGGGCCCCTGGCCCGAGGGCGGCATGGCCTGATAGCCCATGAATTCCTCGCCGTCGGCCGACTTGATGATGATTTCCTGTCCGCTCATTTCGGTCTCCTCCCCTGGATGCATCAATTAAGGATTGACGGCAGTTTAGCCGAATTTTCCAGAAATTCAGTCGCTCATTTCAAGGGCGTCCCTTCGCCCGGCACTCATCCCGGTCAAATGGTTCCAACTAACCGGATAGCGCTCTAGCGGGCGAGCACGATGACCACGATGCCGGCGCCAAGCACCATCGAGGCGGCCAGGCGCAGCCCCATGTCCCGCTCCTTCAGCCAGAGCCCTCCGACGAGCACGGAAAACGGGATCGAGGCCTGGCGCATGGACGCCACCGCCGCCGCGTCGCCGCCCTGGGAAAAGACCCAGAGGATCAGGTAATAAGACGCATAGCAGACCCCCGCGAAGCCGATATGACGGAGCGGCCTCCTGGTCCAGGCGAAAAGCCCCGCCACCGAATTCCCTGCAATGCGGAACACCAGCACATAGGACGGCACGACGAGAAGCTGAATCCAGACCAACAGCACGGGCGGCTCGACCACCCGCATGATACGGGAATCGGCGATGGTGTAGATGCCCGTCCCGACCATGGCGAGGAGCGCGAAGGTCAGGGTCAACGGGTCGTCGAGGAGCCGGGTGCCGCGCCGGTACTGGAGGGCGAAAGCGCCTGCCAGGACCAGGGCGATGCCGGCGATCAGGGCCGCCGAATAGCTCTCGCCCAGGAACAGGAATCCGGCCGCCACGATGAACAGCGGCGAGGACCTGGCGATGGGGTAGTAGGCGGACAGGTCCCCGCGCTTGAGCGTCATCGCCAGCGACGTCGAATAAAGGGTCAGGCCCGCCCACGACATGGCCAGCCACGGCCACACGCGGCCGATGGCCATGAGGTCGTACCCTGCCAGCAGGACATGGCCGGCGGCAATAAAGCCAATGATTACAAAGATCGCCAGCAGGGCCTCCTCGGGCCGTTCGTAACGCTTGACCGAGGCGTTCCACACCGGGTGCAACGCCGCCGAGATGAGGATCAACAGGGCGAGGAAGGGCTCCACTCAACGCCCGCCTCGGGCGCGGCCGGCCCCGGTCGAAACGCTGCTCCCGGGGGATGGCTTCATCTTCGTGGCTCCCAATGTTAGCGGGACCGATCATGGACCGAAACGCCGCCCCGGTGCAAAAGGGTTCTCCACCGGGATGCCGAGAGTCTATCTGGGATGCAGGGTATTGCCGGCGGGCCCGCCGGCCTTTAAGTTTCCGCAGGGAGTGCCATGGCCAGCTCATTCAAAACCATCTCGCCCATCGACGGCGGCGTCTTCGTGGAGAGGGACCATGCCTCGGAGCGGGACATCGCCCGGGCCATCGGGGCGGCGGCCGGGGCCGGGGCCGCCTGGCGGCGAACGCCGCTGGCTGCGCGCGCCGAACTGTGCTCGGCGGCGGTCGATTCCTTCGTCGCCATGAAGGACGGCATCGCCGAGGAGATCACCCGCCAGATGGGCCGCCCCATCCGCTCATCGCCCGGCGAGGTCGGCGGCTTCGAGGAACGCGCCCGCCACATGATCGCCATCGCCGGCGATTCGCTGGCCGACATCGCCATCGCGCCCAAGGACGGGTTCACCCGCTTCATCCGCCACGAGCCCCTGGGCGTGGTCTTCGTCATCGCGCCCTGGAACTACCCCTTTTTGACGGCGGTCAATTCCATCGTGCCGGCGCTGATGGCGGGCAACACGGTGATCCTGAAGCACTCGGTACAGACGCCGCTGGCGGCCGAGCGCCTGGCCCAGGCCTTCCAAGGCCTGCCGGCGGGGGTGTTCCAGTACCTTCACCTGAACCACGCCGACACGGAGCGGGTCATCGCCTCGGGAGATATCGGCTTCGTCGCCTTTACCGGCTCCGAGCGGGGCGGCGTCATGGTGGAGAAGGCCGCGGCCGGGCGCTTCATCGGCGTCGGGCTGGAGCTCGGCGGCAAGGACCCGGCCTACGTGCGCGCCGACGCCGATATCGGCCATGCGATCGAGAACCTCTGCGACGGCGCCTATTTCAATTCGGGCCAGTCCTGTTGCGGGGTCGAGAGAATCTACGTTCACGCCGATGTCTACGACGACTTCGTCGAGGGCTTCGCCGCCCTGGCCAGTGCCTATCGCCTGGGCGACCCCATGGATCCCGAAACCACGCTCGGTCCCATGGTCAATACCGCCGCCGCCGATTACGCGCGCGGCCACATCGAGCAAGCGCTGGCGGCCGGGGCCAGGGCCCTTATCGACCCGGGCTCCTTCCCCGCCGACCGGGCGGGGACGCCGTACCTGGCGCCCCAGGCGCTCATCGACGTGGACCACTCGATGGCCGTGATGAAGGACGAGACCTTCGGCCCCGTGGCCGGGATCATGAAGGTTAAGTCCGACGAAGACGCCATAAGCCTGATGAACGACAGCGCTTTCGGCCTCACCGCGTCCGTGTGGACCAGGGACGAGGACGCCGCCTTGGCCATCGGCGGCCGGGTCGAGACCGGCACCTGGTTCATGAACCGCTGCGACTACCTGGACCCGGCCCTGGCCTGGACGGGGGTCAAGGACTCAGGGCGAGGCTGCACCCTATCGGACATCGGCTATGGCCACCTGACCCGCCCCAAGTCCTTTCACCTGCGCACCCGGCTCTGATCGGGGAAGCCATGACCGATATGACCGGGAACTGGAACTACCCGACGGCCGTCCGTTTCGGGGCCGGGCGCATCAATGAGCTGGCAAAGGTGTGCGCATCGTTGGGCATGACCCGTCCCCTGCTGGTCACCGACCCGGGGCTGGCGGCCCTCCCCATGGTCACGGGCGCGGTGGCCGATTGCCGGGCCGCCGGGCTCGGCGTCGCCGTCTTCCATAACCTCAGGCCCAATCCGGTCGGCCGCAACGTCACCGACGGGGTCGCCGCCTACCGCTCGGGCGGCCACGACGGCGTCATCGCCTTCGGCGGGGGCAGCGCCATGGATACCGCCAAGGCCATCGCCCTCATGGCCGGCCAGGAGAGGCCGCTGTGGGATTTCGAGGACGTGGGCGACAACTGGCGCCGCGCCGAGGTAAGCGCCATCGCCCCCATCGTCGCCGTGCCCACCACGGCCGGCACCGGGTCCGAGGTGGGCCGGGCCGCTGTCATCACCGAGGAGGACACCCACACCAAGAAGATCATCTTCCATCCCCGCATGCTGCCCGGCGTGGTGATCTCCGACCCCGCCTTGTGCGTCGGCCTGCCGCCCCACATCACGGCGGCCACCGGCATGGACGCCTTCGCCCACTGCCTGGAGGCCTATTCGGCGCCCGCCTTCCACCCCATGGCCGACGGCATCGCGCTGGAAGGCATGCGCCTGGTCCACGACTGGCTGCCCGCGGCGGTGAAGGACGGGACGGACCTCGCGGCGCGGGCCAACATGATGGCGGCGGCCTCCATGGGGGCCACGGCCTTCCAGAAGGGCCTCGGCGCCATCCATTCCCTCAGCCACCCGGTGGGCGCCATCTACGACACCCACCACGGCCTCACCAACGCCGTCTTTACACCCTACGTGCTGGCCTTCAACCGCCCGGCAATCGAGGACCGCATGGCCCGCCTGGCCCGCTACCTGGGGCTCGCCAAACCCTCCTTCGAGGGTGTCATGGACTGGGTCCTGGCGCTC
>JADFTO010000079.1 GCA_022560215.1 Pseudomonadota bacterium
ACACTCAGATTCTTGCTTCTCTGCAACATCTTTATCAATCTCCTTACTTGTCGATCACTTACCATCCGGATCTCCTAATTAGTTATATCCGGATAGATTAAAATCCTCCGTCAAAAAACGGGAATTTTAATTGTCGCCATAAGGGACTTCTAAATGTCGCTCATCAGTCCGCTCGGTTGAACGCATGACAACCGTCCATCGTGATACTATTATTCGGCTACTGCACCGCGTAGGTGCGCGTTGTGAACAGATCATGGATGAACGGATGCGCGACCTTCAATGCAGGCTAATCCAGGCGGACGAAATCTGGTGTTATGTCGGCAAAAAGCAGAGGAACCTCACACCGGCAGAAAAGGCCTTTCGTAAGGAGTTGGGCGACCAATATGTCTTTGTAGCCTTGGACCCCGAGACTAAACTTGTCCCCGCCTATGAGGTTGGCAAGCGAAATATGGCGACAACGCGCCGGTTTGTGCTCAATTTAGCCGAACGGCTGAGTAACCACGTCCAACTTACCACAGATGCGTTTCCGCCTTATCCCGAGGCCATAGACATGGCATTTGGGAGCACCGCAGATTATGCCCAGACTATTAAGTCCTATCAAGGCAACGGAGAGCGACGATACAGTCCACCACGCATCGTCGCTATCTTCCATCACATTGTGCAAGGGAAGCCCCAGCGACGGCATATTTCCACTTCTCACGTCGAGAGGCAAAACCTCACAATGCGGATGCAGATGCGCCGGTTTACGCGCTTGACGAACGCTTTCTCGAAGAAGTTAGAGAACCACGTCGCCATGGTCGCGCTGTATACCGTTTGGTACAACTTCTTGCGTATACGTATTCAATCCACACTCCCCAACCACCGCTCCCGTCCGTCACCTTCCGCGCCCCCGCCGTCCGCCTTCATAAATCGCCGTGGGAGGAGTACAATGGAAAAAACCTCGCAAATTTGTCTGGGAGACGCCGGAATGATCTTACCAACCAGGGGGGTTATGGGATGACAAATTTGAATACGCTGCTCGAGGGCAAGGGCCATAACGTCTGGTCCGTGCATCCGGACGACACCGTGTTGGACGCCATCAAGGTGCTGGCGGAGAAGGACATCGGGGCCCTGATCGTCATTGAGGACGGCAAGCCCGTCGGCATCTTCAGCGAACGGGACTATGCCCGTTCCGTCTATCTGAAAGGAAAGTCATCGCCCGAGACGCTGGTGCGCGACGTCATGGCGTCGCCCGTCATCTGCGTCAGGCCCGATCAGTCGGTCAACGAATGCATGACCCTGATGACCGAAAAGCGCATCCGCCACTTGCCGGTCATGGACGACGACGAACTGGTCGGCATGGTGTCGATCGGCGACCTGGTCAAAAGCGTCATCGCCGAACAGCAGTTCACCATCGAGCAACTCGAGCACTACATCCACGGCTACCCAAGGTTTCCGGCGGCTCCGAAGACGGACTGCTGACCATGGGCGAGATCCTGGGGCTCAAGCTCAACGCCGACTGGGTGGTGCTGTCGGCGTGGAGTATCGGATTCGGCCAGGGGGCTGGGGCCGCGCCTTCTTCTACGCCGGCACCCGGGCGCTCCTGGTCTCCAACTGGCCCGTCGAGACCACCAGCGCCAAGGCGCTGACCACGGACCTGTTCAAACGGCAAGCCGACGACCCCGGTCTCATCGACGGGCCGGGATTCGTCGATCCGGCCTCGGGCAAAACGGTCTTCAGTTACGCCCATCCCATATTCTGGGCACCGTTCAAGCTCATCGGCGACTGCGCCGATGTCTGCCGTTGGGAGTAAAGCAGACTTCGATCCGCAAATAAACGGACGTCCAGGGCCTTGGTTCGGCGGGATTTCCAATTGAGACACTGCCGCCTGGCCCGGGCGCGGCGGGTTGCCTTTCTACAGGGATTCGAGGCCCTGGTCGCGGATGAATTTCAGGCCGAGGAGGGCCGGGGCATAGTCGGGGTCGTAGGCCAGCGCCCGTTTGAAGGCGCGCTCGGCCGCCGCCATCCGCCCTTGCCCCAAGAGCACCCGGCCCAGGTTGGTGTGGGGAAACTGGTAACAGCAGTAACGCTTGGCGGCCATGGCCTTCTCGAGCCAGGGGACGGCCTCCGCGGGGCGCTCCAGGCCGATCAGGTAGACCCCGATATCGTTGTAGGGATTGCCGTAGTCGGGATCGAGGGCGATGGCCTTCTTGCATTGGCCGATGGCTTCCTCGAGCCGGCCCAGTTCGCTCATGGACCAGCCGAGATAGGTGTGCCCTTCGGCGGTGGGGTGAATGCCGATGGACTTCTCGAACATGGCGACGGCCTCCCCGTAGGCGCCGATCAGGTGAAGCAGGTAGCCTTGCTCCCAGAACCGATAGGCCTGCTGACGGGGGGTCGCCAGCGCGTGCTCCCCTGCGGAGACTGGCAGGCTGACGACGATCATCAGCAAGAAGGCAACGATTCGTCCCATGGCCTTCCCTCGATAGGGAATGGGAGGAGGGTCCATTGTAGGGCCTCGGCGCGGACGGCGGCAACATCGACGCCATCGGCGAGAACGCGGACGCCTGCATGGGCGGCGCCATTGGCGAGGACGCCGGGGAAGTCGGCAGGAAGCTCAAGGGATTGTGCGGAAAATAACCCGAGGGGCCGCCGGGCCGGCCCCCCCTCGCCGGAGTCTAAGGCTAGCCTCCCGTCACGTTCATGTGGCGGCTGACGGCGGCGCCGCGGCCGATGAGGAAATCGTGGCCCTTGGGCTTGGCGGCGATGGCCCGGTGGATGGCCTCGATCAGCGGCTCGTCGCTTTCCGAGGCCCGCAAGGGCGCCCGCAGGTCGGCGGAATCTTCCTGGCCCAGGCACATGTATAGGGTGCCCGTGCAGGTCAGGCGCACCCGGTTGCAGCTTTCACAGAAATTGTGGGTCATGGGCGTGATGAAGCCCACCTTGCGGCCGGTCTCGGCCACCGAGACGTAGCGCGCCGGGCCGCCGCTGTGAAAATCGATGTCGGAGAAGGTCCAGTCCCGCTCCAGGCGCTGGCGGACGGTGGAAAGGGGCAGGTACTGATCGGAGCGGGCCTCGCCCACGTCCCCGATGGGCATGGTTTCGATGAAGGTGAGGTCGTGGCCCCGCTCCCCGCACCAGGCGATCATATGGGTGAGCTCGTCCTCGTTGACGCCCTTCAGCGCCACCATGTTGATCTTGACGGCGAGGCCGGCCTCCCGGGCCGCCTCCAGGCCCGCCATGACCTTGTCCATCTCGCCCCAGCGGGTGATGGCGCGGAACTTGTCCGCGTCCAGGGTGTCCAGCGACACATTCACCCGCTTGACTCCGGCCAGGGCCAGGTCGCGGGCGTACTTGGGAAGCTGGCTCCCGTTGGTGGTCAGGGTGAGTTCGTCCAGGTCGCCGGACTCCAGATGCCGGCCCAAGGCGCGGAACAGGCTCATGATGTTGCGCCGGACCAGGGGCTCGCCGCCGGTGATGCGCAGCTTGCGGACGCCGAGCCTGACGAAGGCGCCGCACATGCGGTCCAGTTCCTCCAGGGTCAGCAGGTCGGCCTTGGGCAGGAAGGTCATGTCCTCGCACATGCAGTAGACGCAGCGGAAGTCGCATCGGTCGGTGACCGAAACCCGCAAATAGCTGATTTTCCGTCCGAAGGGGTCGATCATGGCGTGGCTGCTCCTCCCCGGGCCGGCGCGCCTGCCGGCATCTACCCCGGCCCGATAATGGCGGGATTTTGTCTTAAGCTCCCTCAAAATCCCGCCGCCGGGCCGGGAAGTCACAGATGATAACCCCGGACCAAATTCATGTCGCCCCTAACTTTTTTGCGGGCTTTCAGGACTTCTTGTCCTCGCTCTCCTTGGCGGCCATGGAGTCCCTGGCCAGCTTGCGCAACTCATCGCGTTCGCGGAGTTCGTCATCGGTGGTGCGGACCTTGGGACGGGGCGGCCCGGCCATGGGCTGCTTCTCGTCCTCCATCTGGACGACGATGCGGCAATTGTCGCACATCCTGATCAGATCGAGCCGCCCCTCGTCCGAGAACATGGAATGCCCCGACAGCTTGGCCACCATGGTCTCGATGGCGGACTCGGTGCCGAAGGGCTTGGCGCAGCGGATGCAGAGGAAGGGCTTTTCCTCCTTGACCACCTGGTGGTCGCGGGACTCGGTCGCGAAGCTGAGCCGGGGGACGAGCGATATGACCTTTTCCGGGCACGTGGCCTCGCACAGACCGCACTGGATGCAGGCGTCCTCGCGGAAGTTGAGCTGGGGCTTGTCCGGATTGTCCTTCAGGGCCCCCGTCGGGCAGGCTCCGACGCAGGCCAGGCACACGGTGCAGCCTTCTACGTCCACCTGGACGGCGCCGAAGGGGGAACCGGACGGAAGCTCGATCACCTCCGGGGGCTCGGGCGCGTTGGAATGCAGCGCCGTCAGCGCCAGGTTCGTGAGCGCCCGCTTCTTGCCCATGGGCAGGAAGTCGCCGCGCCCGGGCGCGGTCCCGGGGTCCAGGTTCCAAAGGGTGGATTCCAGGGCCTCCGGATCGGCCTCGTCGATGACGGCGATGCGCTCCCCACCATGGCCTAAACCGGACAGGATCGAATTGGCGATCTCGATCTGGCCGTCCAGTCCCGCCGCCTCGTCCCTGCTTCTCGGCGCCAACAGCAGGCGGACCGCGCCGGCGCCCCAGGCCGGGGCGGCGAGCAGGAAGTCGAGCCCGATTTGAGTCACCTCGTTGACGGCGAAGGGGAGCAGGTTGGCCGGCAGTCCGCGGCCCACGCGCGCCATCACGTGCAACATGTCCTCGCCCTGGCGCGAGTCGTGGACCAGGATGACCGGGTCCTTGCCGCCGGCGTCAATATAGGTGGCGAGCAGGGTGCGCAGGCGGGTGAGCTGGGCGTCCGCGTGGGGTAGGGTGTAGGCCACCGCGCCCGTGGGGCAGACGCTGGCACAAGACCCGCAGCCGGCGCACACGAATTCGTCTATGACCACCTGATCGCCGGCGGCCTCGATGGCCCCGGCCGGGCACAGGTCCAGGCAAAGGGTGCAGCCGACGATGCCGCTGCGGGAATGGGCGCAGATGTCGGCCGAATAGGTCACGTAGCGGGGCTTCTCGAACTCGCCCACCATGTTGGTGAGCTCCAGCAGGGCGCGCTGCACACCGGCCGGGTTGCCGGGATCGGGGTTGAAGTAGCCGTCGCGCTTTTCCGGGGCCGTGAACAGGGCCTGGCCGGGGCGCAAGTCGAGGATCAGGTCGCAGCCCGACATCCCTTCCTGGGCACCGTCTTCGAAGGCAATGGCCTCCCTCGCCGAAGGCTTCGCGGGGGCGTATCCCTCCACCTCCACCTGGAAGGCGCCGAGATGACCCGTGGCCCCCTTGACGGCGCCCTTGAAGATGGGCACGTCCATGATCCGGGGGGGGAGGAAATCGGTGTCCTCTCCCGTCAGCAGCACGGTCACGTCGAGGCGGCCGGCCACCTGAGCGGCGGCTTCCAGGGCGGCCTCGTCCGCTCCGATGACCAGCAGTCTGCCCTCGGATTTCATGGTGACCACGGTGGTGGGTTCCAGATCGAGGGCGGCTTCGGCCAGCAGGGCCGCTATCTTCGGGGCGGCTTTCTTCCCATCGGCGGACCAGCCGGCGTGTTCGCGGATGTTGGCGAAGCGGGCGGGCGGCGCCCCGTCCATGCCGTCCAGGGTTTCCTGGAAGAGCGGCGATTCCTGGGTGCAGGCCACCACCAGGGGACTTCCGTCGGCGGCGGCGCGCTTGAATTCCTCCAGCTGGGCGCGGCAGAGATGGCGGTGCACGGTAATCTCGCCGCCGCCCAACGCCTTGGCCAGGGCCTTGCCGTCCAGCGCCATGGTCTCCTCGCAGTTGCAGACCAGGACTTCCTTGTCGTTGATTTTCATGGGTCGCTCTCCCAGGCATCCCGGGGCCGGGCGGCCCCCCCGTGGCGGCGCTATATGTGGGGAATCAACCCGGCCTTTTCCGCATCTTTCGCCGTCTCCCCCCGACGAAATTCACCGGGCCGGTCAAAAAATATACAGTATAATGCATAAAAAAACAGGATTGGAGGGCGCGGGCTCTTGGGCCAGTTGATGAACACCCACGAGGTGGCGGAATACCTGCGGATCAAGGAGCGGAAGGTCTACGACCTGGTGCGCCGGAAGAGCATCCCGTGTACACGGGTGACCGGCAAGTGGCTTTTTCCCAAGCACCTGATCGACCTGTGGGTGGCCCGGGACACGGAATTTCCGGGCCCCGACAGGGCCGCGCCGGCGCCGCCCGTGGTGGTCGGCAGCCACGACCCCTTGCTGGAGTGGTGCTTGCGCGAATCGGGAAGCGATCTCGCCATGCTGTCGGGCGGCAGCCTGGACGGCGTCCGGCGCCTGGCGGAAGGCGAGGCGGTGATGTGCGGACTCCACGTCTTCGATGCCGACAGCGGCGAATACAACGTTCCGGTGGTGCGCCAGGCCTGCGCCGGCTTAGGCGTGGTGCTGATCGAATGGGGCTGGCGCGAACAGGGCCTGGTGCTGGCGCCGGGCAACCCGCTCGGCATCAAAACGCTCTCCGACCTGCGCGACAGGAAGGCCAGAGTCCAGGCCCGCCAGCACCAGGCGGGCAGCCAGCTGCTTCTGGTTCACCTGCTGTCCGACGCCGGGGTCAAGCTCGGCGACCTGACCATGGCCGAGCGCCCGGCGTTGACGGAAACGGACCTCGGCCTCGCCGTGCTCGAGGGCAAGGCCGACGCCGGCCTGGCCGTGTCCCAGGTGGCCCACCAGTTCCGCCTGGAGTTCCTGCCCCTGCACCGGGAACGCTACGACCTGCTGATCCGCCGCCGCGATTATTTCGAGGACCCCTTCCAGGCGCTGCTCGCCTTCGCCTCGACGGAGGCCTTCCAGGCCCGCGCCAGGGAGATGGCCGGCTACGACACGGGCGGCCTGGGGCGGGTGGTCTACAACGCGCCTTGAGCGGAATCCAGGCCCTGGACCGGCCGCTCCCCGTTCCGTGCTATAATCGCCCCCGGGGAGGCGAGGACGATGGCGGCTAAAGAGGACGATGGCGGCTAAAAGGGCGACAAAGGCGAAAAGGCCCGCCGGTCTCGGGGACCGCATCGTGGATGCGGCGGTTCTCATGGCCGAGGCGGAGGGCTGGGAGTCGGTGCGCCTGAGGCGGGTGGCCGGACGGCTGGGCATATCCCTGTCGGACGTGAATGCCCGCTACCGGGACCTGGACGCCGTCGCCGACGGCTGGTTCGCCCGCGCCAACGCCGCCATGATCGCGCCCAGGGGCCGAAGGTTCGCCGCCTTGGCGCCCCGCGAACGCTTGAGAGACCTCATGCAAAGCTGGTTCGACGCCTTGGCGCCTCACCGCCGGGTCGGCGCCCAGATGCTGGCCGCCAAGCTGTATCCGGCCCACCCCCACCACTGGGTTCCCCTGATCTTCACCCTCTCTCGCACCGTCCAATGGTTGCGCGACGCCGCCGGCCTGGACGCACGCGGCCGCCGGCGCCAGTTCGAGGAGGTGGGGCTGAGCGCCTTGTTCCTGGCTACCCTCGCCGTCTGGGCCAACGACTGCACGCCGGGCCAGGAAAGGACCCGAAAATTCCTCGACTCCCGGCTCTCCGAGGCCGACCGCGCCATGGGGCGCCTGTGGCCGGCGCGGGACGAGGACGCCTCCTGACCCTTCCGCCGGTGACCCTTCCGCCGGCCTGCCGCTCGGGATCAAATTAGATAAAATTTTATCTAATTTTTATATAAATACAGTTAAAATAAAAAATGTTGTTTTAATTGAATGTTTATTTTACGATGTAGTTACTAGTTGTCGAACATAAATAGAAACCCGGCGGTTAAAGCGCCCCCCTTAAGTGCCGCCATGTTCGGCGCCCCCGCGTCCCGGATGCAAAAAAAGTCAATCCGGGACGCGGGGACTATCTTTTTTGGGGGGCTGTTTCCGCCCCCTCTCGCCTCAAAGAAAGACCGCCCCCGGCGGTCATTGCCCGTCTTGTCAAGGCGTTCGGGAAAAAGGCCTGGGTGCCGTCGATGCGGTAGGATGCGATCGCCCGCTGGCCTTCGGCGCCGGTCAGCCAGTCGATAAGGGCCTGGCCTTCCCTGGCCTTCACGTGGGGGTGCTTTGCCGGGTTCACCAGGATGACGCCGTACTGGTTGAAGAGGCGTTCGTCGCCCTCGACCAGGATGGCGAGCGCCCCCTTGTTCCTGAACTTGAGCCAGGTGGAGCGGTCGGTGAGGGTGTAGGCGCCCATGGCGACGGCCGTGTTCAGGGTCGCCCCCATGTTGGAGCCGGTTTCCCGGTACCAGGTGCCGCTCGCCGCCCGCGCGTCCACGGACGCCGCCTTCCACAGGCTCAGCTCCTTCTTGTGGGTGCCGCTGTCGTCGCCCCGCGAGACGAAAAAGTTCCGCGACTCGGCGATCTTCCTAAGGGCGCTTGGGGCGGACCCCCGGCCCCGGACGCGGGCGGGGTCGCTCGCCGGGCCGACGATGACGAAATCGTTGTACATGAGGTCGAAGCGCTTCACCCCGTGGCCGCCGGCGACGAACGCCTCTTCCGATTCCTTGTGATGGACCAGGAGCACGTCGGCGTCGCCCCGGCGGGCCATCTTGATGGCCTGGCCGGTGCCGACGCCGACCACGTGGACCCGGATGCCGGTCTTTTCCGTGAACTTAGGCAAAATGTGGTCGTAGAGGCCCGAGTTCAGGGTCGAGGTGGTGGAGGCGAGGATGATGGACTCCCCGCCGGCGCCGGCAGCCGGGGCGAGCAGGGCGGCGGCGAAGGCCAAGGGCAGGAGGCGGCTGAAGGGCATGATTTCCTCTTTATTCCCTATCAAGATCCGGGGCTCATCGAACCAGTTCGCCCCGGATGAAGGCCTGGGAGAGATCGTTGCGCGGCGCGGTGAAAAATCTCTCGGTGCTGGCCCTTTCCAGGAGCCGGCCGCGGTGGATGAACAGGATCTCGTCGCCCATGCGCCGGGCCTGGCCCAAATCGTGGGTGGTCATGATGACGCGGGTCCCGGCCTTGTGGATGGCGTTGATCACGTTCTCCACGGCGTGGGCCGCCGCCGGATCCAGACTCGCCGTGGGCTCGTCCAGGAACAGGACCTGGGGATCGAGCGCCCAGGCCCGGGTCAGGGCCAGCCTCTGCTGCTCGCCGACGCTGAGCACCCGGGCCGGGTGCCGGGCACGGCCCCTGAGGCCGGTGCGGGCCAGGGCCTCGGCGACCCGTTCCGCCCTTTCCGCCCTCGGCATGCCCCTGAGCGATAGGGCGTAGTCCACGTTGGCCGCGACGGAGCGCCGGAGCATGACGGGACGCTGGAAGACCATCGCCTGATAGGGGGCCGGGTTGACGCCCTTTTCCTCGGCGCCGAGCCAGGCGATGCGTCCGGCGCTGGGCCCGATCAGGCCGTGGCAGAGCCTCATCAGCAGGCTCTTGCCGGCGCCGTTGGCGCCGATGATCACGGTCCTGGGGCCGGACTCGAAGCGGCAGGTGAAGTCCTTGATCAGGCGCTTGCCGCCGGCCTCGAAGGAGACTCCCTCGAGGGCGAGCGGCAGGATGGAGGAAGTGTTCTTGGAGGGCCTGTTCATGCTTCTTGCACGGTCATCTTGAGGATGGAGGCGGCGGCGTTGATGCCGGCCGAGAGGACCAGCAGGATGATCCCGAGGCCGAGCGCCGGGGCCAAGTTGCCCCGCGACACCTCGAGGGTGATCGCCGTGGTCATCACCCGTGTCAGGTGGTCGATGTTGCCGCCGACGATCATCACCGCGCCCACTTCCGCCGAGGCCCGCCCGAACCCGGCCAGCACCACCGTGATGAGGGTGAAGCGTCCGTCCCAGAGCAGGGTGCTCATGGCCCGGCCCGGCCCGGCGCCGAGGGAGCGCAGCTGTTCCTCGTACTCGTTCCACAGGTCCTCGACCACCTGACGGGTGAGGGCGGCGATGATGGGCGTCACCAGGAGCATCTGGGCGATGATCATGGCCGCCGGCGTGAACAGCAGGCCGAGCACGCCCAGGGGCCCGGCCCTGGAAAGCAGGAGATAGACGATCAGCCCCACCACCACCGGCGGCAGCCCCATGAGGGCGTTCGTGATGACCACCAGGACGGCGCGGCCGGGGAAGCGGAACAGGGCCAACGCCGCCCCCACCGGCAGTCCGACGGCGGCGGCCAGCGCCACCGCGGCGAGGCTGACCTTGAGCGACAGCGCCACGATCTCGGCCAGGTCCTCGTCCAGGTCGACGATGAGCATGATCGCGGCCATGAAGGCGTCGGCGAAATCGGCCATGGCGTGGGGGCCCCGCTACCTGCAAAATATGTCTTTTAATACCATATAATGGCATATAATGGAAAATAAACATAAAATCACTTATATTCGCAAGGTTGACCGGTCCCCTCATGGCGGGTGGTTTGGCCGGAGCGCTTGTGTCGGCGTGCCCGGCCACCCATAGTCACCTAAAGGAAACGGCCCCGGGGGGAACCCATGACCGCCGAGTTTCTGATAACGCCCGATCCAAAGGATCCGCGCCTCACCCGGCGGGTCGACGGCATCGATCAGGACGGCGCCACCCTGAGCACGTCCGTGACCGTCGAGCGCCCCCTGACTCTCTATCTCAACGGCCAGGAAATCGTCACCATGATGACCATCGGCGATTACCCCGAATACCTGGCCGTCGGTTATCTGGTGAACCAGAACATGCTCGGGCCGGACGACGAGATCACCGGCGTCGATTACGACGACGACATCGATACCGTGGTCGTGCGCACGGCCCGGGACACCGACTTCGAGGACAAGCTGAAAAAGAAGACCCTGACGTCGGGATGCGCCCAGGGCACCGGCTGCGGCGGCGTAATGGATAAAATCGACCA
>JADFTO010000276.1 GCA_022560215.1 Pseudomonadota bacterium
AATGGCGGCCAGGGGCACCAGGGCCAGGAGCGACGTGTAGCTGAGTGTGGCGGCGATACCCAGACACCGGTCGTCGACGAAACGCTTCCACGCATAGGCCAAAAATGCACGGCCTTGCTTGAGCCAAGACCGCGCCACGGGCTCAGTGGACATCCATCGTGTTTCCCGCGATTAACCGCTCCGTCGCCATTGTATCGGCTCGTTTCAAGGCGGAAGACCATCCCCTTGCCGGCCGCGATCCGGGCGGTGTGGGAGCGCCTGACCCCATCACATGCCCTGGACCGATATAAACCAAAGCCCAAGATTGGTTTACGTATATCCAGTCCGGTTTCGCCGGCTATTGGCCAAGGCGCTGGAGAAAAGCAGCCATCCGCTGCCTCCCCGCGTCATCCAGGGGGGAACGGTTTTCGATTATGGCATCGGCGATCCGTTTTATCGCCGGGGCATAAATGGCGATTCGGTTCGCGGCCGTCTCATGACCGGCTGGCAGCGCGACCACGATTCGCTTTTCCATATCGCTTCTTTTGAAGGCCACTCTCATGCCGGAAGGGGCAACGGTTAAACGTCCCCCCTCGTTTCTGAATATACTGCGACTGAGAATATCGTTTGCAGCCACGTTATTCGCCACGAAGCTTTCATACGAAGGGAGTTTCGTGACATATGACCGATGTTTTTCGTTTCCGCCCTGCGCATCGGTTCTTTTTAACAATTCGTAGTTCCGCCGTCCCAGCTCCCATGACAACAGGGCCATTATCACTTTTTCAGTGCGCTGCTTTTGGCTCGACTCGATGGCCTCGCCCCGCTCTGCCTTGTAAAGCAACAACACCATCTGTTGGCGAAACGAATCCGTGCTGTCCGCGGCCCGCAGCCACCGCCCGTAGGCATCCCGGGCCTCGGCGTAGGCACCCAACAGGTGATGGGCCTGGGCTTCGATTTCCAGCAGCGGCAGACGTTCGCCGGCGCTTGCTTTCATTTTCGCGATGCGAGACAGGAAGTCGTTGGCGGTGTCCTTGCTCAGCATGCCGTCCCATAAAAGCCCCTGCAATGCTTTCTCCATGACCGCGTCGACGACGTCATAAGCCCCGTATTTCCGGGCGTGCTCCCCGGCCTCCACCACAACCTCCGTCTGTTCCCCCATTTTCAACCGCGCTTCGGCCAGCGACGCCCAATCGGCCAAGGTCAGGCCGCTGGGCAGCTTCACGCCGGCCGGATCTCCCGCCACGGCCTTCCTTTTCGGCACCCGCGTCCCCACCATCGCTTGCACCCGCGTCCCCGCCATCGCTTGCAGCCGTGGGCGCTCGGCAAACCGTCCCGCAAGCGCCCGCGCCAGAATGACATCGGCGTTTCCAGTCAGGCCCGCTTGCTGTGTCCTGAGGAATTTACGCCGTGCCGCCCGGGTCATTTTTCGGTCCAGGTAGGCCTTAACTTCACCGGCGCTTACCTGCTTGTCGCCATCCGCGTCCGCTTTGCCGTACAGCGCATCCAACAGGTGGGTGGTGAAAAGACCGTGCTGCGCTTCATCATCCCAGCTCGCCAGCTGTGTGCCGCTGGCCGCGGTCAGAACCGTCATGTTTTTTTGCACCGTCGGCAAGGACGCCTGCAAAAAAACCGGGGAGGCCGATCTGATCAATTTCCCCCCGGCACTGTCGCCGGAAAAACAGGCGTCCAGCATCACGGTGATAGAGCGGGCTTTCAATTTTCCCAGATTCTTGTAAAGCAGATCGATGGGATAGCCGTTGATTTCCACGGTATCGGGGTCGGCGTCGCTGGGGAGCAGATAACCGCGCCCATCCTTCTGGCCGGGCACGCCATGCCCGGAATAGAAGATGGTTACATCCGAACCGCCATTAGGATCGAGGTAACTCCACAACTTGCCTTCGTGGGTTCTGGCATTGCCGAAGACACTTAAAAACTGCGACTGCGTGGCATCACGCAGGTCAATGATGTTATCCGGGTCATAGCCTAGAATGCCGGTGACATAGAGCCTTATGGCCTCGGCATCACGATGCGCATAGCTGACTTCAGGGATCTGTTCCGAATAGGTTCTATTGCCGATAATAACGGCGACGCCTTCCTCGTTTGTGGCGGCCCCTACGTCCCCCGCCCCGAATGACATCATCAAGAAGGCTATAAGTGCATATCGCCGCATCGCTCCTCTCCCGACAGATGAAACCTCGATGAACATAACACAGTTCTAATCGCGCCGCGAAGGAACGCTCACCCTCAGGCGGTGATCAGACGGCATCGAACTGGTGATTAAACCGACATTCTCCAGACAACCTTCAAATCGGCTCCAACCCTAGAGACGCTTATCCTTGTTGCCTACCAGGAGCGGCTCCTGGGTGTAGGTGATGCCGAGACGCCGTGAATACCTGGACACCCTTTCGGCGACGTAAGCATTGAGACGGCCCGGCTCCACGAGGCCCTCGGCCAGCCCCCGAGCGCCAAGGCGGCCACGTACAAGAAAACCCTTGCCGGTTGCCGTATCTCTCTCATGCCTTAGTCTCGAGCGGGCTTCGGATCAGCCCCCCTTGCCGACCACGATCCGGGCCGTCTGGTCGCGGCCGTAGTAACGCCGCGCGTAGTAGGTGAGGGTGTCCTTCAGGTATGCGTCCAATTCGCCATAACCGACGCGCCCGTCTCCATCGCCATAGGGTTTCTTGTCCGCTTCCCCGCTCATGCCCTTGAGAAAATACTTGGTGAACAGGCCGTGGGATTTGTCTTCCTCCCACGACGCCATCTGGTTGGCCCCGCCCGCCGCGATCACCGTGATGTTGGCGGGAACCGCCGCCGCCTTCGCCTTCAGGAACACCGGCGAGGCGTTGGAGATCACCGAGCCCCCCTGGGACGCCCCGGAAAAACACGCCTCGATCACCACCGTCACCGACTCGGCCGGGAGCTTGCTCAGGTTCGCATACAGGGTGGACAGGGGATAGCCGTTGAGCTCGATGCGCGCCGCGTCGGCGTCGGAAGGCACCAGATAGGCGCCCCCCTCCCGGTCCCCCGGGGCCCCGTGGCCGGCGTAGTAGACGACCACCCGCGAGAGCTTGGGCTTGACCCAGTCGTAAAGCTGGCCCTTGTGGTTTTCCTTGTTGCC
>JADFTO010000080.1 GCA_022560215.1 Pseudomonadota bacterium
GGCGCTCGGTAACCGACAGGGAATACCCATACCTGTCCCCGGTATTCCAGTTCGAGCCCCAGAACAACCGCATCAAGCAGCTCATGGGGGCGGGCCGTGGTCCTGGTGACGTGGCAGACCACCTGGGGCGTCTCGATTCCTAAGCTCAGATAGGAGAAGGGTTCCGGCGGGTCGTCGCCGGGTTGCTCCTCCAGGCCCGAGTAATCGATGGTGCGGCCGTCCAGGCGGGGGGGCGTGCCCGTCTTCAGGCGGCCGAGAGCGAAGCCCAGGCGCTCGAAGGTATGAGCCAGGCCGATGGCCGGCCGGTCGCCGACGCGGCCGGCGGGAATCTGCTTCTCCCCAATGTGGATCAGGCCTTTGAGGAAGGTGCCCGTGGTGACCACGACGTGAGCGGCCCGAACCTCGTCGCCCGACGCCGTCATCACCCCGGTCAGCGCCCCCCGGCGGTCGAAGACCAGGTCCAGGACGGCGTCGGCCCGGATGTCCAGGTCCGGAAACTGGGCCAGCAAATCCGCCATGGCCAGCCGGTAGAGTTTGCGGTCGGCCTGGGCGCGGGGACCGCGGACGGCGGGGCCCTTGGAACGGTTGAGCACGCGGAACTGGATTCCGGCCCGGTCGATGGCCCGGCCCATGAGGCCGTCCAGGGCGTCGATCTCGCGCACCAGCTGGCCCTTGGCCAGGCCGCCGATGGCCGGGTTGCACGACATCTCGCCGATGGTCTCGATGCGGTGGGTGAGGAGCACGGTGCGGGCGCCGAGCCGGGCCGCGGCCGCCGCCGCCTCGCACCCGGCATGACCGCCGCCGATGACCAGGACGTCGTAATCCTTCATGGCCGGAAACTTAAGAACGGGCATGGGCACTGTCAAACCTGGGAGCATTTTCCACGTCAGTGGAACAATGCGATAAGCCGGCGCGGCGCTTGAGCGGCCAGAGGCAAAACCTAAAAAGTTTCACGTGAAACATCACTTGCCGATGCAGAAGTCCTGGAAGATCACGTCCAGGATGTCGTCCACGTCCACCCGCCCGGTGATGCGGCCGAGGGACCGCACCGCCAGGCGCAGGTCCTCGGCCGCCAGCTCCACTTGGCCGGCGTCCCGGCAACGGGAGAGGGCGGCCCGGCATTCCTCCAGGGCCTGGCGGTGACGGGCCCGGGTGAGGGACGGCGCGGCGCCGGCCGGACAGCGGGCCGCCATCTCCGTCTCCAGGGCCCGGAGCAGGCCGTCGATGCCGTCCCCGGTGAGGGCGGAGACGGGCAGCGCCGGCCGGCCGTTCACCTCCAGGGGGCCGGCGGGGAGTCCTAAGTCCGACTTGTTGACGACGACGACGGTGTCGCAGTCCACCAGGCGCTCCGTCTCCGCGTCCCTCTCGGGCCAGGTCTCGCCGTCGAAGACGGCCAGCTTGAGCTCCGCCTCCCGGGCCCGGGCCCGGGCCCGGCGGACGCCCTCTCTGTCGACGGCGTCGCCGCCGTCCCTGAGCCCCGCGGTGTCGGCCACCACCACCGGATAGCCGCCGAGATCGAGATGGACCTCGATCACGTCGCGGGTGGTGCCCGCCGCCGCAGACACGATGGCCGCGTCCCGCCGGGCCAGCAGGTTGAGCAGGCTGGACTTGCCCGCGTTGGGGGGCCCGATGATGGCGATGTGCAGGCCGTCCCGCAGGCGCTCCCCCCGGCGGCCGTCCCTCAGATGGGCCGCGATTTCCCCGTCCAGTCCGTCCGCGTCCTCCCGCACCCGCTCGAGAATGCCGTCCGGCAGCTCCTCGTCGGAGAAATCGATGGCCGCTTCCATGTGGGCCAGGGCGGTGAGCAGGCGCCGGCGCCAGGAATCGTAGACGCGCCCGAGCTCGCCTTGCATCTGGCGCAGGGCCTGCTTGCGCTGGGCCGCGGTCTCGGCGCCGATCAGGTCGGCCAGTCCCTCGGCGGCGGTCAGGTCCATCTTGCCGTTGGCGAAGGCGCGCCGCGTGAAGTCGCCGGCCTCGGCCGGGCGCAGGCCCGGGCAGCGGCCGAGGGCGGCCAGGATCCCGTCCATGACCGCCCGTCCGCCGTGAACGTGGAGTTCAACCATGTCCTCGCCGGTAAAGCTGGCGGGTGCCGGAAACCACAGCACCAGGCCCCGGTCGAGCGCCTCCCCGCTGTCGGGATCATGGAAGCCGACCAGGGTGGCCCGCCGGGGCGGCGGCGGGGCCGCCCCCGTCAGGCGTTGCAGCGCCGGGCCCGAGCCCGGGCCCGAAACCCTGATCACCGCGATCCCGGCGGGGCCGCCCCCGGTGGACGGGGCATAGATGGTTCCGGCGTTCATGTGACCAACAATATGTAGTATTAGATCATATTTCCGCTACAAGATGGTGGGGCATTTCGGGGCCGAGGGCCCGGGACGGGGCCCGTTTTCGGTGTCCCCACTCGGGGCCCTCAAGCATTCCCTTAATCGCCCGCCGCGGGGCGGGGTGGAAAGGCCCGGCACCCTTCGGGCGGGTGGATGGTATTGATCTTCATCCTTGGAATCCTCACATGGGGGTCTTAGGCTTCGTTGCAAGCCGGCGTCAACACCCTTTGCCTGAGCAAGCGCCGCCGACCGGGGGGCCCATGAACCGACTGGCGGAAGAAACCAGCCCGTACCTGTTGCAGCACAAGGACAACCCGGTTCACTGGCAACCGTGGGGCTCCGAAACCCTGGCCCGGGCCAAGGCCGAGGACAAGCCGATCATGCTGTCCATCGGCTATGCCGCCTGCCACTGGTGCCACGTCATGGCCCACGAGAGCTTCGAGGACGTTGCCATCGCCCGGGTGATGAACGAGCTCTTCATCAACATCAAGGTGGACCGCGAGGAACGCCCCGACCTGGACGCCATCTACCAGTCGGCGCTCGCCATCATGGGCCAACAGGGGGGCTGGCCGCTGACCATGTTCCTCACCCCCGAGGGCGTGCCCTTCTGGGGAGGCACCTACTTTCCGCCGACGCCGCGCTTCGGGCGGCCGGCGTTTCCCGAGATCCTGAAAGGGATCGCCGAGGCCTACCGGACCCAGAACGACAAGGTGCTCGAGAACGCCCGCGCCCTGCGCCAAGCCATGGCCGAACTGTCCCGGCCCAAGGGCTCGGGCGGCCTCACCATGGAGCTGGTGGACGCCACGGCCAAGCTGGTCTTGCGCATGATCGATCCCGTCGACGGCGGCCTGGGCGGGGCGCCCAAGTTCCCCCAGGCGCGCCTCTACGAGTTCCTGTGGCGGGCCTATGCGCGGACCGGCTCGGAGCAATTCGCCAACGCCGTCACCCTGACCCTGGACAGGATCTGCCAGGGCGGCATCTACGACCACCTGGGGGGCGGCATCGCGCGCTATTCCACCGACGCCCAGTGGCTGGTTCCCCACTTCGAGAAGATGCTCTACGACAACGCGCTCTTCATCGAGCTGTTGAGCGAGGTATGGCGGGAGACCGGCAGCGAGCTCTACGCCGTCCGCGTGCGCGAGACCGTCGATTGGGTGCTCGGCGACATGCGGGTGGAGGGGTCCGGCGCCTTCGCCAGCGCCTACGACGCCGACAGCGAGGGCGAGGAAGGGCGCTATTATGTGTGGACCGAAGACGAGGTCGATTCCCTGCTCGGCGCCGATTCGCCCGTCTTCAAGAAGGCCTACGACGTGACGCCCGCGGGCAACTGGGAAGGCCGCTGCATCCTCAACCGGCGGGGCGGCCTGTTCGACCGGGACCTGGAGGACAGGCTGGCCCGCTGCCGGGCGAAGCTCCTGGAGGCCCGGGCCAAGCGCGTGGCGCCGGCATGGGACGACAAGGTGCTCGCCGACTGGAACGGCCTGATGATCGCCGCCCTGGCCAGGGCCGGCTCCATTTTCGACCAGCCCCCCTGGGTGGACGCCGCCGAGGCGGCCTTCGCCTTCGTCCGCGACCACATGACCGAGGACGGCCGCCTGCGCCATTCCTGGCGCGCCAACCGCCTGCGCCACGCCGCCGTGCTCGACGATTACGCCAACATGGGGCGGGCGGCGCTGGCCCTCCACGAATCGACGGGCAGACCCGAATACCTGGAACAGGCGCGGGCCTGGGCGGACGACGTCCACGCCCACTACCGGGACGACGGCGGCGGCGGATATTTCCTCGCCGCCGACGACGCCGAGTGTGTCATCGTCCGCTCCAAGTCCATCACCGACGCCGCCATGCCGCCCGGCAACGGCACCATGGTCGAGGTGCTGGCCCGCCTCTACCATCTGACGGGCGAGGAGACCTACGGCCAAAGGGCCCGGGACCTGATCGAGGCGCTTGCCGGCGACAAGCCGGAAGACCTGTTCAACCTGCCGACACTTCTCCATGGATTCGAGCTCCTCGAGCGGGCCGTCCAGATCGTCGTGGTGGGCGAGGAAGGCGAGGAGGACACCCGGGCCCTGGTGCGGGCGGCCCTCAGCTCAGGCCCGCTCAACCGGGTGCTCAGCCGCATCACCCCCGGCACCGCCCTGCCCCCGGGCCATCCGGCGTCCGGCAAGGGTTTGGTGGACGGCCGCCCCGCGGCCTATGTCTGCGTCGGCACCGTATGCGGCCTTCCCCTCACCGATCCCGAGGCCCTGGCGCGGGAGCTGTCGGAAGCGTGATCATGGCCCACCTCTCCATGAACAGTCCCTTGGGCGGGCTCACCATATTCGAGGAATCGGGCTCCATCGTCGTCATCGAATGGGGACGGGCGGCGACGCCCTCCCCCTCGCCCCTCCTGTTGGAGGCGAAAAGGCAGCTGGACGCCTATTTCGACGGCCAGGCCAAGGAATTCGACCTGCCGGTGGCGCCCCGGGGCACGCCCTTCCAGCAGGCCGTATGGGCCCTCATCAGCGCCATCCCCTTCGGCGCCACCCGCACCTACGGCGATCTCGCCAGGCGGCTGAGGACCGCCCCCAGGCCCGTCGGCGGCGCCTGCGGGCGCAATCCCATCCCCATCGTCATTCCCTGCCACCGGGTGGTGGGCTCGGGCGGTTGGCGCCTGGGCGGCTATTCGGGGGGCCAGGGGGTCGCCACCAAGCAGGCGCTCCTGTGCCTTGAGGGCCAGTTGCTGGTATAAGGCGGCGAAGCCGTCATTACGCCCAAGGAGGACAGAACATGACCAAGGCCATCCGTATCCACGAGACCGGCGGACCCGACGTGCTTACATGGGAAGACGTGGACGTGGCCCGGCCCGGCCCGGATCAGGTCCGCATCCGCCAGTCGGCCGTCGGTCTCAACTATATCGACGTCTACCTGCGCACGGGGCTCTATCCCTTGCCCGAGCTTCCCGCCGTGATCGGCATGGAGGGCGCCGGCGTGGTCGAGGAAACGGGCGCCGAGGTGACGGAGTTCAAGCCCGGCGACCGCGTCTGCTACCCCATGAACGTCGGCGGTTACGCCGGGGAACGCCTGATCGACGCCGGCCGCCTGCTTCACCTGCCGGACGGTATCGGGGACACCCAGGCGGCGGCCATGATGCTGAAGGGCATGACCGCCCATTACCTGCTCAGGCGCACTTACCGGGTACAGCCCGGTGATCCGGTCCTGGTCTACGCCGCCGCCGGCGGCGTCGGCCTGATCCTCTGCCAGTGGGCCAAGCACCTGGGCGCCACCGTCATCGGGTGCGTCGGCTCGGCCGAGAAGGCCGCCCTGGCCCGGGCCCACGGCTGCGACCATGCGATCCTCTACGACCAGGAAAGCGTGCCCGAGCGGGTGCGCGAGATTACCGGCGGCGAGGGCGTGGCCGTGGCCTACGATGCCGTCGGCAAGGCCACGTTCGAGGCCTCCCTCGACAGTTTGCGGCCCTTCGGCGTCATGGTCTCCTTCGGCGGCGCGTCGGGCCCGGTGGAGCCGTTCAGCCCCGCCATCCTGTCGTCCAAGGGATCGCTCTACGTCACCCGCCCGACCCTGGCCACCCACACCGCGACAAGGAAACTTTTGCTGGAAGGCGCCGAGGCCCTCTTCGACGTGGTCCTGGCCGGCCACGTCAAGATCGAGATCGGGCAGACCTACCCCCTCGAGAAGGCGGCCCAGGCCCACCGGGACCTGGAGGCGCGCAAGACCACGGGCTCGACGGTCCTGATCCCTTAACAGCTTTTTATACCAGCGGCCCTTAAGAAGGACCGCTGGGCGTTCATTGCCTGAGCAGGCTCACGGCGCATAAGCGCCGGCGCGCGGTCGCGCTGCCAAAGGGCGATGAGTCAAGCTCAACGCCCTTTGGTATCAGTCCTTGTGGAGTCTCGAGAGAAGCGCCGGGGATCAGTTGTTCATGGAGTCGAAGAAGTCGGCGTTGTTCTTCGAGTCCTTCAGCTTGTTGAGAAGGAACTCGATGCCGTCGACCGCGCCCATGGGGGTGAGGATGCGGCGCAGCACCCACATCTTCGACAGCGTCCCCTTGTCCACCAGGAGCTCTTCTTTGCGGGTGCCCGACTTGGTGATGTCGATGGACGGCCAGGTGCGCTTGTCGGAGATCTTGCGGTCGAGCACGATTTCCGAGTTGCCGGTGCCCTTGAACTCCTCGAAGATGACCTCGTCCATGCGCGAGCCGGTGTCGATCAGGGCCGTCGAGATAATGGTCAACGATCCCCCGTCCTCGATGTTGCGGGCGGCCCCGAAGAAGCGCTTGGGCTTTTGCAGGGCGTTGGCGTCGACGCCCCCCGTCAACACCTTGCCCGAGCTCGGCACCACCGTGTTGTAGGCCCGCGCCAGGCGGGTGATGGAATCCAGCAGGATCACCACGTCGCGCTTGTGCTCCACCAGGCGCTTGGCCTTGGCGATGACCATTTCGGCCACCTGCACGTGGCGCGTCGCCGGCTCGTCGAAGGTGGAGCTGATCACCTCGCCCTTGACCGAGCGGGCCATGTCGGTGACCTCCTCGGGCCGCTCGTCGATGAGGAGCACGATGAGATAGCATTCGGGGTGGTTGCCGGTGATGGCGTGGGCGATGTTCTGCAGCATCACCGTCTTGCCGGTACGCGGCTGGGCCACGATCAGGGCCCTTTGCCCCTTGCCGATGGGGGCGATCAAGTCGATGACCCGAAGGGTCGGGTCTTTGTGTTCGGGGTCGTCCAGCTCCATGATCAGCCGCTCGTCGGGGTAGAGGGGCGTCAGGTTGTCGAAATTTATGCGGTGGCGGACATCCTCGGGATCGCCGAAATTTATTTTTGTCACCTTGAGCAGGGCGAAGTAGCGTTCGCCTTCCTTGGGCGAGCGTATTTCGCCTTCCACCGTGTCTCCGGTCCGCAGCGCGAAGCGCCTGACCTGGCTCGGAGAGACGTAGATGTCGTCGGGTCCCGGCAGGTAGTTGGCCTCGGGCGAGCGCAGGAAGCCGAAACCATCCTGAAGGACCTCCAGGACGCCGTCGCCGAAGATGGCCGTCTTGTTCTCGGCCAACCTCTTGAGGATGGCGAACATCATGTCTTGCTTGCGCAGCGTGCTGGCGTTCTCGATATCCAGCTCTTCCGCGAAAGCGAGAAGCTCGGGTGGGGCCTTGGATTTGAGTTCTTGAAGATTCATTTTGGATGCTCACCGTTGACGGACAACGTTAACGGAGATAATTGGGGATACGGCAGAGGCTGGCTTTCGGAGTTTACCAACGTTGGTAACACGGGCGTTCAGGCCCGGGTGCTTGTCTGGTTTCGTTGGGGTATTCTTCGCTAGAGGCCCGAAGCATTAACCAAAGCCCCGCCCCGTGTCAAATGGAGATTCAAGGCCCCGGGCCGCGCCTCGAGCATTTCGATGCCGGCGCCGACTCAGAACGGCTTGACCACGGCCATGATGACGATGGTGATCATGAGAACCGTCGGCGCTTCATTGACGACGCGGTAGAACTTGTCCGAGCGGGTGTTGGCATCGTCCGCGAACTGGCGCCGCCAACGGGCCATCATCATGTGCAGGGCCAACAGCCCGACGGCGCAGGCGAGCTTGACCAGGAACCAGCCCTGATCCCACTCGGGCCCGCCGGCCGTCATCAGGATCAGGCCGCCGGTCAAGAACACGGCGATCATGGCGGGGTTCATGATCGCCCTCAACAGCCGCCGCTCCATGACCTTGAAAGTCTCCGACGTTTCCGAGCCCGGTGCGGCGGCCGTGTGGTAAACGAACAGCCGGGGCAGGTAGAGAAGACCCGCCATCCAGGCGATGACGCCGATGATGTGCAGGGCCTTGATCCAAGGCAGGGCTTCGTCGAGTAGATCGATCACTGGCTTCCCTTCCCCGGGTCCGCGCCGACCCCGTCAGGCCTCCGGAGCATGGGGGCAAAGCCGGAAGGGAGCCGGACACAGGCCCCCGGGCCGCCCGCAGGCGTGGGCCTGGCCGCCGCTCCGCGCCGCTTCCACCAGCTCGGCCAAGCCGCCGATGAAGTCCTCGCCCGCGCCCACCACGGGCACCCGGACATAGGCCGGGATACCCAACTCCTCCGCCCTCGCCCGATATACCATGTCCAGCTCCACCAGGGTTTCGGAATGTTCCGAGACGAAGGTGATGGGAACCACGACGACGGGCACCTTGTCCTTGCCCGCGCGTTTCAGTTCGTCGCCGATCCCGGGTCCGATCCATTTCAGCGGCCCTACCCGGCTCTGGTAGCAGACGGTCCAGTCCGCCAGGAACAAGGTGCCCGCGATCGCCGCCGCCGTCCGTTCCACCTGCCACTGATAGGGATCGCCACGGCGGATGGTCCGCTCGGGCAGGCCGTGGGCGGAGAAAAGCACCCTCGGCCCGATTCCGCCTCCCTTGACCTCGACCTCCCCGATTGCTGCTCGCAGCAACTCCGCGTGGGCCCGGATCAAGTCCGGATGCTCGGGGTAACAGCAGACCGCGGAGGTGACGGCCCCGATCCCGGCCGCGGCTTTTCGCCAGGCCGCCAGGGAGGACCCCGTAGTGAGCGACGAGAACTGGGGATAAAGGGGCAACAGGACGACCTGGTCGGGATCGAAGGCGCGGACCTCGGCCGCGGTCTCGTCGGTCATCGGGTGCCAGTAGCGCATGGCGATGAACACCCGGGCCTCGCCGCCCAGTCTTTTCTCCAAGGCCGCCGCCTGGGCCCGGGACTCTTCGAGAAGGGGCGATGAGCCGCCGATTCTATCGTAGATGGACCTGGCCTTGGCCAGGCGCCGGCGGGAAATCAATCTGGCCAAGATGCGGCGTGGGAATCCAGGCAGTCCGATGATGGCGGGATCGTTGAACAGATTGAAGAGAAACGGCTCGATGGCCTCGGGCCGGTCCGGACCGCCCAGGTTGAACAGGACGACGGCCAGTTTCACGCGCCGTTCCAGTCCCGGATGCGACGGGCAAGCCGAGCCACGTGATCGGGCGGCGTCTCGGGCAACACGCCGTGGCCCAGGTTGAAGATAAACGGATTCCCGGAGAGAGTTTCCAGGATTCGCGCCGTTTGCTCGTCCAGCGCCCGGCCCCCGGCGACCAGGACCCGGTTGTCCAGATTGCCCTGCACGGTACAAACGGGCTGCAAGCTGTCCCTGATCCACTCCAAGGGGACGGTGCTGTCGACGCCGACGCCGTCGACGCCCGTTTCCCGAGCGTAATCGAGATAAAGTTCCCCGGCGCCCCGGGGAAAGCCGATTACCGGAACACCGGGACAGGCCTGGCGGAATCGCCGGACGATAACCGCCGTCGGTCGAATTACCCACTCAAGGACCTGCTTTTTGTCGAGTACCCCGGCCCAGCTGTCAAAAAGCTGAATGACTTCCGCCCCGTTTTTCGCTTGATTGATCATGTGGGAGACGATCCCTTCCACCAACAGATCGATAACCTTGCGGAATTCCCCCGGTGTCTCGCTCGCCCAAGACTTGACCCGTCCGCAATCGGTTTTTCCCCGTCCTTCGACCAAGTAGACGGCGAGCGTCCAGGGGGCGCCGACGAATCCGATCAATGCGGTTTCCGGCGGCAGTTCACGGGACAGACGGCGCAGGGTTTCGTAAACCGGATCCAGATATTCTGGAATCCGTTCGGGGCCAAGACCATCCAAGTCGCCCAGGGAACGAACCGGCTCCAGGATCGGTCCTTCCCCTTCCCGGAACCCGACGCTTCGACCGAGGGCGTCCAGCACCACGACGATATCGCTGAACAGGATGGCGCCGTCCATTCCAAAGCGCCTGAGGGGTTGCAAGGTCGCCTCCACCGCCAAGTCAGGGGTGTAACAGAATTCCAGGAAATCGGCGGCTTTCTGCCGCAGTTTCCGGTATTCCGGCAGGTAACGGCCGGCTTGGCGCATGAGCCAGAACGGCGGCCTGGAAAGGGTCTCGCCGCCAAGGGCCGAAAGAAGAGGCTTCGTCATCGGATCGGTGCCTGTGATGCAAGGTCAGAGGTTGCTCTTCTCAAACACTATATCTATTTAGAGACAAGGTTGTAGTTGTAGTAGGGCGTGTGAATCATGAGGATTATAAAGAGTTCACAAGCTATTTGGATTGTCCGGGATATCCGGGAGGCGAATCCTTGGATGGTGGGGAAAAGATGTTGAAATCCTGTTTCAAACCTTGATAGAAACTCGACCGTGGGCATAAATCTAAAGACGGGTAAAAGGAGGAAAACAAGGGAACGAAATCCATTTATCCGGATATAACAGAAGCCATGGATAAAGTTTTACAAGCGGGATGACTGAGTGTATGGACTGCGAACGAAAGGGGACGGCGGGTGACATCCCTTGCTCAAGGACCTGTTATCCCCAGTTTGTCCTAAAACTTCCACCATGAAGTCATTTCATTTACATCTGATATCGGATTCGACGGGCGAGACCGTCAGCTTAGTGGCCCGCGCCACTCTGGCCCAGTTCAAGGACGTGGAGACAAATGAACACGTCTGGGCCATGATCCGCAACCAAAGCCAGCTTGA
>JADFTO010000277.1 GCA_022560215.1 Pseudomonadota bacterium
CGACCCGGCAGCTCCCCGAAACCGGTCCCGCCGCCGCCAACGTGTTCAACAAAAAGCTGACCCGTTTCAACAGCCAGACGGGCCGCTGCAACATCCAGAAATCACCGTGGTCGCTGTTCTCCGACTATTGGGAATGGATGAAGCCCAAGGGCGACGAGCTGTGGTGCACCTCGGGCCGGACCAACGAACGCTGGCAGTCCGGGTTCGACGACCGGCGCCGGCCCTACATCGTGCAGCGCTGGCCGGAAAACTACGTCGAGATCCACCCCGACGACGCCAAGGCACGCGGCATCGAAAGCGGCGACGTGGTGATGGCCTATTCGGACCGGGTGCCGAGCCTGAAGGAGACCATCCTCGGCGTCGAGGCCTCGGACTATTCGTTCGCCGGCCAGATGAAGGCCGGCAACGTGGAACTGAGCCGGGCCGCCGTTACCGGCGTCGCCATGGTCACGCGCCACATCAAAAAGGGCCTCATCTACATGGATTTCCTGAATCTGGCGCAGCCGGCAAATTCGCTGGAGGGCCGCATCGTCGATTGGATCAGCGGCAACTACAACTACAAGATGGGCGTCGCCAAGGTGAAGAAGATCGGCGTCTCGCCCTACAAGAATACGTTCCGCTCGATGTCGTTCGCGCCCAGGGACATCATATGACGTCAGACGCGGGTTCGGAGCCGTCGGCGGGCGACGTCTGTGGCGCGCTATCGGGGATTTTGCGTGACGGCGTCGATATCCACCGTTGCCTGGCCGCCCAGGCGTTGGGCCGGATCGGGCAACCGGCGGCTGTCGGGCCCCTGATGGAAGCATTGTTGGACGAAGACGAGGACGTCCGCACCGATGCGGCCGGCGCCCTGGCGGCGCTCGCCGATCCCCGCGCCGCCACGCAACTGCTGGAAAACCTTCTCGGGGACCCGTGCATCGATGTGAAGCTGGCCGCCATCGAGGCCCTGGTCCGGCTGCGGAGCCGCGATCTCATCCCGTGGCTGCGCCGGATGGTGAAAGGCCGCGACGAGGACATCGCCTGGGATGAAGCCGAATTCCTGGACAGCGGCTGGGACGGCTGGGTCGACATCCAGATCAAGGCCATCGAGGCCTTGGCCGAGTTGGGCGCCGGCGAGGCCGTGCCCGACATCACCCAGGCGATGGAAGACGAACACGGCCAGGACGTGAGCGAAACGGCCTTCCCGGCGCTGGCCAGGATGGGCGGGCCGGGCATCGAAGCCCTGGCGGATTTTCTCGACCACAAGGACGACCGGCTTCGCAGGCGCGCGGCGGCGGCCTTGGCTGGATGTGATGACGATATCGCGGCGGCGCCCCTGACGCGCGCCTTGGAGGACCCGTCCCCCGAGGTGCGGATGGCGGCGGCGCGGCCTCTGGCGGCGAGGAACCCAGTGGACGAACGCCTGGCGTTCCTGTTCGAGGATGCCGACGCCGGGGTTCGCGCCGAGGCCGCGCGACTCTCCGGGAGCCATCATCCGGCTCGACTCGAGCCTCTGTTGGACGATGACGCCGGCGCCGTGCAGGAAGCGGCCCTTAAGGCGCTGGCGGATATGCCGGGTGCCGGCGGCGCCTCGGGCCTGGCCGATCGAATCCGGCCGAAGCTGGAGAGCCCGTCGCCGGAACTTGCGGCCGCCGCCGCCGTGGCGCTGGCCGCCATCGCGCCGGAAACGGCCCTCGGCGATCTCGCCCGGCTGCTCAGGCATGGGGAGCGGCCCTTGGAGGCCCGGTTGGGGGCACTCAGGGGCCTGGCCGGGATTGGCGGCGAACCGGCGGCGCGGGCCCTCGCCGATGTGACCGGCGACGAGCAACGGCTCATCCGCCTGGAATCCCTTGCCGCCCTGGCGGCCTTGGCGCACTCCCTCGAGCAATGGCCCAATCCCGCTGGCGAGGCGCTGATTTCGGCCCTCCGCGGCGATCCGAAGACGGCCGGGGAAGCGGATGCGGTTGGGGAACGGGCCGATCAATCAGGCCATCCCCGCGGCGAGCCTGCCGAAACCAAAAGCCCGGCGTCCGGATCGGGAGAAGGGGAAGGGCCGGACGCCGAGGCCGCTTATCCCACCTCCACCCTGCACTCGATCCTGGGCGGCTGTTCCCCGGCGGCGGAGATCGTGGACCTGCCCGACGAAGGCGTCGAGTTGACGCCGGACGACATGGAACGCCTCGCCCTGGCCCGGAGCATGCCGCGCAAGCGGCGCGTCCCGGTCATGCCCCGGGTGGCGCCCCGTCGGGATCTCCGCCGGCTCGCCGCCCGCGTGCTCGGCAATAGCGCGCGCAGCGAGGTCGCCCTGGAGCTGGCCCTTGTCCTGAAGGACGGCGACAGGGAAATGCGCCTGGCGGCCGCGGATTCGCTCGCCCGCATCGGAGAGCGCTTGCAGGCGTTGCCCGATGCGGCCGTGGAATCGTTGTTGGCGGCCCTTCCGGGCGCGGACCGGGAGCAGCGCCTTTTCATCATCCGCGCGCTGGCATGGGGGAACGATGATCGAATCGACAAGGTGCTGGAGACACACCTTGGCGACGAAGACAGCTTCGTCCGGGCCGAAGCGGTCCGCGCCCTCTCGAGGCTAGGGACAGATGCCGGGTTCGGGGCCCTGCTCGGGGATTCCGATCCCGGGGTCCGATTGGCGGCGGCCCGCGCCGTGGCCGACGCCCGGGGGCCCAAGGCGGTGGACCTGCTGGTCGAATTCGCCTTCTCCTTCGAGGGCTACCACCGCCGCGAGGCCGGCCGCCTGTTGCGGGACCTGGACGCGGCCCGGGCCAACGCGCGCTTCCTGGGCGTTCTCGGCGACGGGAAACGATTGAGAAGCTGGCCGGTAGCGATCGAGGCCTTGGAAGAATTGAACCGTTTTGACCCGTCCTTGGATGAAGAGGCCGGCGCGGGCACGCCGCGAGCACACGAGTACGAAAGGGAAAACCCATGAAATCGAAAAAGCTTTTCGCAACCCTTGCGGCCGCCTCCGCGCTGGTCGTCGCGTTTGCCGGTCCCGGCGAGGCGGCGAAGAAGAAATACAAGGAGGTGGCCGTCGCCGACGGCGGAACCATCAAGGGAAAGGTGAGCTTCGAAGGGGCGCTTCCCGACGACGCCATCGAGAAAAT
>JADFTO010000278.1 GCA_022560215.1 Pseudomonadota bacterium
GAACAGCACCGGGCCGAGCGCCAGGTACATGGACAGGGGAACCATCAGTCGGCCTCGCTCCGGGCCAGGACGATGGCCCCCACCAGGGCGACCAGCAGGATGACGGAGGCGACCTCGAAGGGGAAAAGGTAATCGGTGAACAGCGTCGTGCTCAGTCCCTTGATGGTGCCCCCGCCGACGGCGGCGGAAGCGGGGAAGCGCGTGCTGCCGAGCAGGAATATCAGCATCTCGGCGCCGAGAAGGCCGAGCACGGCCAGGGTCGGAAACATGCCGCCCCGCAGGAACCTGACGCGCGCCGCCTCGCGCACGTCGATCATCATGATGACGAACAGGAACAGGACCATCACGGCGCCGACGTAAACGAAGATCTGGATGGCGGCCAGGAACGGGGAGCCGAGAAGAATGAAGAGCGCGGCCACCTGGACCAGGCAGACCATGAGGGCGAGCGCGCTGTGAATCGGGCTCCTGGCGATGACGACCAGCAGCGCCGAGCCAACGGCAACCGCCGCAAAAAAAAGAAAGAAGCCAAATTCCACGGAATTTGCCCCCCATGCTGCCAACGCTCAGGTCCCTTCGCCTGTCATGGCAGCGCGCTTCACCCTGTCGGCGTTTATTTTCGGCGCATGATGGAGAGCGACGCCTGCAAGGTCAACAATGTAGGACGGGATTTATCCACAAATTTAGGTGATGAGATTTCGGGCGCTCGCTAAATGCGACTCCCATTTGAATGGAATTGCCCTAGCGCCGCCCCCGAATATGCCGCCACCAGTCGTGTTCGCCTTCTCCCTGGCGCACGAGGACGCCCGCGTCGGTGGTCAGCTCGGCGCCGACCACGGTGCCGCCCGCATCGGCCTTCCCCGGAATTCCCCTGAGCAAGTCCACTCCCACCAGCAGGTCCTTGGAGTCGTAACTCGACATCTCGTAGACTTGGCCGAGCGCGATGGCGTCGGCGGGGCACGCGTCCTCGCACAGCCCGCAGAACAGGCAGCGCGACAGGTCGATATCGAACACGATGGGCCGGCGGTTGCCCTTCTCGTCCTCGTAGGGGACCACCTTGATGCAGTCGCACGGGCAGATCTTGGCGCACAGCTCGCAGGCCACGCAATTGAGGTCGCCTTCATCGTTGGTCTTCAGGAAATGGTGCCCCCGGTGGCGGGGATAGGGCACCCACTTCTCCTTGTCGGGATATTGCATGGTGATGGTCCTGGAGAACATGTAGCTGAACGTCAGGGACAGGCCGTTGAGCAGGTCGAGGAAGAAGACCCAGCCGATCCAGCCCGACATTTTAGCCATTACTTTCGCCATCTTCGTCTCCCGCCGCTCAGGCGAAGAATATCCCGGTGATAAGAATGTTGGCCAGCGACAAGGGAAAAAGGACCTTCCAACCGATGGTCATCAACTGGTCGTAGCGGTATCGGGGGAAGGTGAAGCGGAGCCACATGAACACCCAGATGAAGAAGCCCACCTTGAGCGCGAACCAGACCGGCCCCGGCAGGGGAATCAGCGCCCCTTGCCAGCCGCCGAAGAACAGGATCACGATGAGCGCCGACATCAGCACCAAGATCAGGTATTCGCTGGTCATGAAGAAGGCGAACCGCATGCCGCTGTATTCGGTGTGGTACCCGGCGCCGAGGTCGCCGTCCGCCTCCGGCAGGTCGAAGGGGATTCTATGGGCCTCGGCGATGGCGGCGACGAAGAAGACGAAAAAGCCCAACGGCTGGTAGACCACGTTCCACAACCCGGACTGGGCCTCGACGATGTCCACCAGGCTCATGGACTGGGCCAGCATGACCACGCCGATGACCGAAAACCCCATGGGGATCTCGTAGCTGATCATCTGGGCGCAAGTGCGCAGGCTGCCGAGCACGGCGTACTTGGAGTTCGACGCCCAACCGGCCAGGATCACACCCATGACCTCGATCCCCGCCACGCCGAGGACGAAAAGCAGGGCCACGTTCATGTCGGCGATGTAGAGCGTGATCTCGATGCCGAAGATGGTGAAGCTGTCGCCGAAGGGGATGACGACGAACACCACAAACGGCGGAACCAGGGCCATGATGGGGGCCAGGGTGAAGAGGAAGCGGTCGGCGTTGTCCGGGATATGATCCTCCTTGGTGAACAGCTTTATCCCGTCGGCCAGGGGTTGCAGCAATCCGTGCCAGCCGACGCGCATGGGGCCCAGCCGCTGCTGGATGTGGCCGGCGATCTTGCGCTCGATCCAGGTCAGCGGAATGGGCAGGGCAAACAGAACCCCGATGACGACGGCCATCTTGACCAAGATCAGGCCGAAGGTGAGAAAGATTTCCATGGCTATCCCTTGCCGCGAACGCGGGGAACCCTACAACACTTACAGTTTGGAATCCAAGGCCCCGGTTTCAAGAAATACCGGCCCGGTTTCGGCGCGGCTTTAATTCGACCAGGAAAACGAAGCAAAAGCCCCGCCGGTTTGGACGGGGCTTCTAAACCGGCACATCGCCGGCCAGGGTGACCCGGTGCATGACGCGCCGGTGGCCTTGGTAATCGTTGACGGGAAAGTGCTGGGTTGAGCGGTTGTCCCAAAAAGCGATCGACCCCGGCCGCCATTGAAACCGGCAGGTGAATTCTTGCCTTATCTGGTGTTCGAACAATTCCTCCAGCAGCGGGGCGCTTTCGTCTTCGGCCATGCCCTTGAAGCCCACGGTGTGGCCCCGGTTGACGTAAAGGGATTTGAGCCCGGTTTCCGGGTGGGTGCGAACGGCCGGGTGTTCGGCGGACAGCGGCTCGGGCACGTGCTCCATGTCCTTCTGGCGGGCCTCGCGGGATTTCGCCACGTGCTCCTTGGCCGAGCTGTTGATGGCGATAAGCCCCGAGAGCTTCTCCTTCATGTCGTCCGGCAGCGCCTCGAAGGCCATGACCATGTTGGCGAACAGGGTATCGCCACCCTTCGGCGGCAGCTCCCGGGCCACCAGGATGGCGCCCATGGGCGGTTGCGGCAGGTAGGTGGTGTCCGAATGCCAGATGCCGCCGAAGTTGTCCGTCTCGTGCTCCAACTTGATGACCGGGGCGATCTCCGGGTAACCGTCGAGCCCCTTGACCATGGG
>JADFTO010000279.1 GCA_022560215.1 Pseudomonadota bacterium
GCGGGCGGGCGCTGGACCTGCCTGCTGGGGCCGAGCGGGGTCGGCAAGAGCACGCTGCTGCGCCTGATCCTCGGCCTGGAGACGGCGGCGGAAGGCCGCGTCACCTGCTCCGACGGCCGGCCCCTCGATGGCAGGGCCGCCTACATGGATCAGCGCGACCTTCTCTTTCCCTGGCTCAGCGTTTTCGACAACGTCACCCTCGGGGGGCGCCTGCGCGGCGCCGCGCCCGAGGACGCACGCGCGCTCGAGCTCCTGGACGGGGTCGGGCTTTCCGCCAACTCGGGCGACAGGCCGGCTGTCCTGTCCGGGGGCATGCGCCAGCGCGCGGCGCTGGCCCGCACCCTGATGGAGGACCGGCCCATCGTGCTCATGGACGAGCCCTTCTCGGCGCTGGACGCCATTACGCGAATCCGCCTCCAGGACATGGCCGCCCGGCTGCTCGTCGGGCGGACGGTCCTGCTGGTCACCCACGACCCCCTGGAGGCCCTCAGGCTCGGCCACCGCATCCACGTCATGGCGGGGCTGCCGGCCCGCCTCGGCGAGGCCATGGAACCGGCCGGCACCCCGCCCCGGCGGGTCGACGATCCTGAGATTCTCGGGCTCCAGGGGGACCTGCTCGGCCGCCTGGCGGAGGCCGCCCGATGAAGGCCGCCCGCCCTCTGATCGTGTTCGCGGGACTGATGCTCCTGTGGCAGGCGTTCGTCTGGCTCACCGACCAGCCGCCCTACATCCTGCCCGGCCCGGGGGCCGTGGTCCTGGCCTGGCTGGAGAGCCGGGACACGATCCTGGCCAACGCGGGCACCACGGCCGCCGAGATCGGCCTCGGGCTGGCGCTCGGCGCCCTGCTCGGGTGTTCCAGCTCGCTTGCCATGGCTTATTTCCGGCCGGCCCGGCTCTGGCTCATGCCCGTGCTGGTGATCAGCCAGGCGGTGCCCGTGTTCGCCATCGCCCCGCTCCTGGTGCTCTGGCTGGGCTACGGCATGGCGTCCAAGGTGGCCATGGCCACCCTCATCATCTATTTCCCGGTCGCCACCGCCTTCCATGACGGCCTCAGGCGCACCGAGCCGGGCTGGCTCGACCTGGCGCGCACCATGAACGCCAGCCGCTGGGCCGTCCTCATGCACGTGCGCCTGCCCGCCGCCCTGCCCGCCCTGGCCTCGGGCCTGCGCGTCGCCGCCGCCGTCGCCCCCATCGGCGCCGTGATCGGCGAGTGGGTGGGGTCCAGCGCCGGGCTCGGGTACATGATGCTGCACGCCAATGCGCGCATGAAGGTGGACCTGATGTTCGCCGCCCTGGTCACCCTGGCGGTGATCGCCGTCACCCTTTACTTCACCGTGGACTGGGCGCTCCGCCGCGCAATCCCCTGGCAACCGGATTCATCCCCCACCGAGGACTGAGCATGAAAAAAGTGATATTCGCCCTTCTCTTCGCCCTGATCCCGGGCCCGGCGCCGGCGGCCGAGAAAATAACGGTGATCCTGGACTGGTTCGTCAACCCCGACCACGCGCCGCTGATCGTCGCCCGGGAGAAGGGATTCTTCGCCGAGGCCGGCCTGGAGGTGGAGCTGATCGCGCCCGCCGACCCCAACGACCCTCCCAAGCTGGTGGCCGCGGGCAAGGCCGACCTGGCCGTCTCCTACCAGCCCCAGCTGCACGTCCAGGTGGCCGCGGGCCTGCCCCTGACGCGCATCGCCACCATCGTGGCGACGCCCCTCAATGCCCTGGTCGTGCTGGCCGACGGGCCGGTGGCCAGGATCGCCGACCTGAAGGGGCGCAAGATCGGGTTCTCGGTGGGCGGCTTCGAGGAGGCCCTGCTCGGCGCCATGCTGTCGAGCGCCGGCCTCAGCCTCGACGACGTGACCCTGGTCAACGTCAATTTCTCGCTTTCGCCCTCCCTCATCACCGGCCAGGTGGACGCGGTCATCGGCGCCTTCCGCAATTTCGAGCTCAACCAGATGGACCTGGTCGGCAAGCCCGGACGCGCCTTCTACCCCGAGGAGCTGGGCGTCCCTGCCTACGACGAGCTGATCCTGGTGGCCAACAATGACAGCCTGGGGGACCCCCGCCTGCGCCGCTTCGTCGACGCCCTGGAGCGGGGAGTCCAGTTCCTGATCAACCACCCGGACGACAGCTGGCGCCTGTTCGTCAAGGCCTACAAGGACCTGGACGACGAGCTCAACCGCCGCGCCTGGCGCGACACCCTGCCCCGCTTCGCGCTCAGACCCGCGGCGCTGGACCGCGGCCGATACCGGCGCTTCGCCCAGTTCCTGATCGACCAGGGCCTGATCAAGACCGCCCCGCCGGTGGCGAGCTACGCGGTGGAGCTGGAGTAGCGCCGGGCAAGGGGACCGAATTGGACGCGGTCGCGGTGGCTGCTGCTGGAGGGGACCGGGCTGGCGCCGTGGAGTTTTCTGCTGCTCTGCGGGGTGTCGTTCCTGGGCTCCTTCATCGCCGCCGCCCTGGGGCTGGGCGGCGGCAGCCTGGTGCTCGCGACCCTGGCGCTGTTCCTGCCGCCGGCGGTGCTGATCCCGCTGCACGGCACGGTCCAGCTCGGCTCCAACCTCGGCCGCGCCGCCCTGATGCGGTCCGACATCCTGACCACGATCGTGCCGGCCTTCCTGATCGGCACCCTCCTCGGCGCCGCGATCGGCGTGCAGTTGGTGATCGCGCTGCCGATCGCCCTGCTCCAGGGCGTGCTGGCGGCGTTTATTCTCTATTCCACCTGGGCGCCCAAATTCCGGGCCAGCAGCCCGGGCCGGAAGACCTTCTTCGGGGTCGGCGTCCTCGGCGCCTTCCTGACCATGTTCGTGGGTGCGACCGGGCCGCTGGTCGCCCCCTTCGCCGCCGCCGCCTGCGACCGGCGCCAGCAGGTCGTCGCCACCCACGCGGCGCTGATGACCATCCAGCACGGCCTCAAGGTGATCGCCTTCGGCGTGGTCGGTTTCGCCTTCGGCCCCTATCTGCCGCTGCTCGCCGGCCTGCTCGGCTGCGGCTTCGCCGGCACCTATGCCGGGCGGCGCCTGCTCCACCGGCTGCCGGAGCGGGCCTTCCGCCTCGGGCTCAAGGCGATTCTGACCGCG
>JADFTO010000280.1 GCA_022560215.1 Pseudomonadota bacterium
GCGGCTGGCGTCCCGTCGCCCTTCGAATGCTGGGCGGTCGGGGGTGTGCCGGTTTTCATCCAGACCTCGCCGAGCTTGATGTACCCCGCGAGCGTCAGGGCGGCTTCGTCTTGGGGATCGGCCTTCAGCGCGGCTTCGAGATGACGATTCCCGAGGTCGGTCAAGCCGACCTGGAAGCACCAGCGGGCGATCTCCGTGTGCCGCGTGGGCGTGAGCGGCTCGGCGGATCGCATCTCCTCGTACCGTTCGACGCGCGACGGACCCGGCACGCGCAGCTTGATGACACTGGCCGGCACCGCGATCACACCCGTGGCGGTTTCGATGCGGATGAAGTCACTCGACTCTTCGATCACCCGACCCTCGATCACGCCCGGAGCGAGATGGAGCTCGTCTGCGCGGAGGGGGGCGGGGAGGCCGGCGGCGCCCGAGGCCCGGCCGGGTCCGCCCCTGGTCTCGTCCAGGATCGGCGGCGAGGAGCCCCCCGCGTCCTCGCCCTTCGGCCCTGATGCCGGGGCCCGCTTCAAGCGCGGGCGGCTGGTCCACCGGCTCCTGGAAGGCCTGCCGGGGCTGCCCCCAGGCGACAGGGCGGCCGCCGCCCGGGCCTACCTGGCCCGCCCCGTCCACGGCCTGGACAGCGAAGCCGTAAAAGAGATTTCGGCCACGGCGCTGGGCATCCTGGACGATCCCCGCCTGGGTTCTCTGTTCGGGCCGGGAAGCCGGGCCGAGGTGGCCATCGTGGGCCGGGTCTCCGGTGTCGACGTATCGGCCCGGGTGGACCGCCTGGTGGTCACCGAGGCGGAGGTTTCCGTGATCGACTACAAGACCGGCCCGCCGCCGGACGAGCCGCCCCCGCCCTACCTGCGCCAGATGGCCGCCTACCGGGCGCTGCTCTCGGGCGTTTACGGGGACCGGCCCGTCACCTGTTTCCTGCTGTGGACGGACGGGCCCGAGCTGATGGCGCTTTCCGGCGATCTTTTGGACGCCCACGCGCCTTGACGGCCTCCGGGGCGATGCCTACATTCAGCTGGTTCCCGGAACCCTTTGGAGAGCAAGATGCCCAAGCAGGTCAGCGACGACACCTTCGAATCGGACGTGCTCAAATCCCAGATCCCCGTGATCGTGGACTTCTGGGCGGAATGGTGCGGACCCTGCCGGCAGATCGCCCCGGCGCTGGAGGAACTGGCCTCCGAGATGGCCGACAAGATCACCATCGCCAAGGTCAACGTGGACGAGAACCCGCTGACCCCGTCCAAGTACGGGGTGCGCTCCATCCCCACCCTGATGCTGTTCAAGAACGGCGAGGTCACCTCCACCAAGATCGGCGCCATCGCCAAGGGCAAACTGGTGGAATGGGTGAATTCGGAAATCTGAACGGCCCCCTTCGCCCTAAATCGAAAGACCCCCCCTCAGGCGTTGTCGGCCAGCACGGCGCCGGCGAGATAGAGGGAGCCCGCGATGAGCACCCGTTTGGGTCCGCCGCCGGCCGTAATCTCCGCCGCCGCCGCCTCGACTCCCCGTGAAGCCTTGGCGTCCATGCCGAGCGACCGGCCGACCCGGGCCAGCTCCCCGGCGGAATAGCAATTCCGCTCGTCCGGAATGGCGACGCAGCGGAGACGCCCCGTCACCCTTGCCAGGGGCTCCAGGAACGCCGCCGGGTCCTTGGACTTCAGCATGCCCAGGATCAGGTGCATCCCCCGCCAGCGCCGCGCCTGATCGGCGAGGATGCCGGCGGCGGCGGGATTGTGGCCCCCGTCCACCCAGACCTCCCAGCCCGGCGGCGCCCCCTCTGCCAGGGGACCCTTTTTGAGCCGTTGCAGGCGTCCCGGCCAGTGGACGGTGCGGAAGCCCTCGGCCATGGCGGTTGTGGGTAAGGAAAACCCGGCCAGCCGCTCCGCCGCGGCCACGGCCAGCCCGGCGTTCCGGACCTGGTACGCGCCCGCCAGCCCGGGCCTGGGCAGCCGTCTTTCCCCGTCCCCGCTCAGGAAGATGACGCCGCCCCCCTTCCCTTGGATCGACCAGTCCCGCCCCTCCCGGAAGATGGCCGCGTCCAGGGCCCGGGCGCGGGCCTCGACCACCCGCTCCACCGCCGGGTCCTGGGAGGCCGTCACGCAACCGACCCCGGGCTTGAGGATTCCCGCCTTCTCGCCGGCGATCTGCTCGATGGTGTCGCCGAGGAACTGCTGGTGATCCATGGAAACGGGAGTAATCACCGTCAGCAGGGGCCGCCCTATGACGTTGGTGGCGTCCAGGCGGCCGCCGAGCCCGGTCTCCAGCAGCACGATATCGGCGGGGTGGCGGGCGAAGGCGAGCAGGGCGGCGACCGTGGTGATCTCGAAGAAAGTGATGGGTTCGCTCCCGTTGACGTCCTCGCATTCCTCGAGCAGGGCGGCCAGGTCCGAATCGGGGATCACCTTCCCGGCCAGGCGGATGCGCTCGTTGAATCGCACCAGGTGGGGCGAGGTGTGGACGTGGACCTTCAGGCCGGCGGCCTCCAGCATGGCCCTCAGGAAGGCGATGGTGGAGCCCTTGCCGTTGGTGCCCGAGACGTGAACCACCGGGGCCAGGCGCTGGTGGGGACGGCCCAGGCGGTCGAGAAGCCTCTCCACCCTGCCCAGGGACAGGTCGATGACCTTGGGGTGGAGCCGGGTGAGGCGGTCGAGGACGGCAGTGCTAGTGGCGGGATTGGTACTCACTTTCACAATACCGTATTACGGGTGAGTACTATTCAGCGGGACGGTCCTCCGCCGGGGCGGGCGGTTGGGCCTTCTCCGAGATGGCAACCGCGTCCGGCCCGGGCCTGGCGAGCAGGGTGACCACCCGGATCAGGGTGTCGCGCAACTGGTGGCGGGTCACCACCATGTCCACCATGCCGTGGTCGAGCAGGTATTCCGCCTTCTGGAAGCCTTCCGGCAGTTTCTCGCCGATGGTCTGTTCGATGACCCTGGGGCCGGCGAAGCCGATCACCGCGCCCGATTCGGCGATGGCGATGTCGCCGAGCATGGCAAACGAGGCCGACACCCCCCCCGTGGTGGGATCGGCGAGCACGACGATATAGGGC
>JADFTO010000281.1 GCA_022560215.1 Pseudomonadota bacterium
CCTGGGCTTATACCAAAGGGGGTTGAGCTTGACTCATCGCCCTTTGGCAAGCGCGACCGCGCGCCGGCGAGGATCAAGGGGCCGCCAAATGTGGCCATTTGCCGGGTGAGGATGGTGAGAATGTCGTCCGGGGACTGCCTGGCCAGCGGTTCGGAGGTGACGAGGACGGCGGAAACGAGGGCGACCACGCCCACGGCGCGGCCGCACCTGGAAGAACACCCGGAACGGAGCAGTTCCATGAAACCGACTTTCTGTCTGCGGGACAAAACCAGGCCGGGGGCGGTTTTATCCGTGATTGGCATTCTGTCGCTCCCGTCGTGATTAACCCAATAATCTTAATAATATCTTTTCAAACACCCGGCAACGGCGGCGCTGGGCATTCCGGCCCGGGAATTCAGGGGCTTATGCGTAGCCTTTTCCCCATGGCCCGTATCGCCGCAGGCTCGGGCGGGGGCGGGAACACCGGCCTAGGCCCGTTTCCTCGCCGTCACTTTCCTGGCCGGGCGCGGCCGCGTTCCCGCGTCTCTTTTGTTGCCCGATCGGGGCGTGGTTTCCGCGCCTTTCTTACTCTCCCTGTCCGGGCTCTTTTCATTCCGGGGGACACCCCCGTCCCCCCGGGGCCCGTCCGCGCCTCTTGCCCGCCGCCGCTTCAGGTAGCTGGCCAGGTGCTGGCCGGTGTAGCTTTCCGGGGTGGCCGCCACGTCCTCCGGCGTGCCCAGGGCGACCACGCGGCCGCCCTTGTCGCCGCCCTCGGGGCCGAGGTCGATGATCCAGTCGGCGGTCTTGATGACCTCCAGGTTGTGCTCGATCACGATCACCGTGTTGCCGGCGTCCACCAGGGCGTGCAGCACTTCCAGCAGCCGTTTCACGTCCTCGAAGTGGAGCCCCGTGGTCGGCTCGTCCAGGATGTAGAGCGTCCGGCCCGTGGCCCGTCGCGCCAGCTCCTTGGCCAGCTTGACCCGCTGCGCCTCGCCGCCCGATAGGGTCGTCGCCTGCTGGCCCAGGTGGATGTAGCCGAGGCCGACCCGGGCCAGGGTGACCAGCTTGTCGCGGATGGCCGGCACCGCCTTGAAGAAGCCGGCGCCCTCCTCCACGGTCATGTCGAGAACGTCGGCGATGGTCTTGTCGCGGAAACGGATGTCCAGGGTCTCCCGGTTGTAGCGCTTGCCTTTGCAGGAGTCGCACTGCACGTAGACGTCGGGCAGGAAGTGCATCTCGATCTTGATCATGCCGTCGCCGCTGCAGGCCTCGCAGCGCCCGCCCTTGACGTTGAAGGAAAAGCGCCCCGGCTTGTAGCCCCGGGTCCGGGATTCGGGCAGGCCCGAGTACCATTCCCGGATGGGCGTGAAGGCGCCCGTGTAGGTGGCCGGGTTGGAGCGCGGGGTGCGCCCGATGGGCGACTGGTCGATGTCCACCACCTTGTCGATCAGCTCCAGGCCTGAGATACGGTCGTGGTCGCCGGCGTGCAGGCGCGCCCCGTGCAGCCGCCGGGCCAGGGCCTTGTAAAGGGTGTCCACGACCAGGGTCGACTTGCCGCCGCCGGACACCCCGGTGACGCAGGTGAAGGTGGCCAGCGGGAAGTCCACGCTGATGTCGGCCAGGTTGTTGGCCCTGGCGCCGCTGAGCGTCAGCTTGCCGCGGCCGCGTCGCCGCACCGCCGGAATCTCGATCTGGCGCTGGCGCTTCAGGTACTGGCCGGTGAGGCTTTCCGGCGCGGCCATGATGTCTTCCACCGTGCCCCGTGCCACCACCCGGCCGCCGTGGATGCCGGCGCCCGGGCCCATGTCCACCAGGTAATCGGCCTGCAGGATGGCGTCCTCGTCGTGTTCCACCACGATCACCGTGTTGCCCAGGTCGCGCAGCCGCTTGAGGGTGGCGAGCAGCCGGTTGTTGTCCCGCTGGTGGAGGCCGATGGAGGGCTCGTCGAGCACGTAAAGCACGCCGGTCAGCCCCGACCCGATCTGCGAGGCCAGCCGGATGCGCTGGCTTTCGCCGCCCGAAAGCGTGGCCGCGCCCCGGGCCAGCGTCAGGTATTCCAGCCCCACGTTGCAGAGGAACTCCAGCCGCTCGTTGATCTCGCGCAGGATGGGCCGCGCGATCTTCCGCCTCTGGCCGGAGAGGGCGGCCTGCAGCCCGCCGAACCAGTCGTGGGCCCCGTCGATGGAAAGCGCCGCGGCTTCCGAGATATGGCGGCCCTCGATCTTCACCGCCAGGGCCTCGGGCTTGAGCCGGTGGCCCCCGCAGGCCTCGCATGCCGTCACCGTCTGATAGCGGGACAGCTCGTCGCGCACCCAGGACGAATCCGTCTCCCGCCAGCGGCGCTCCATGTTGGGGATGACCCCTTCGAAGGGACGGCGGATGTCGTAGGCCTTGAGCCCGTCGTGATAGCGCATGGTGACGGGCTTCTCGCCGGACCCGTAGAGGATCGCGTGGCGCGCCTCTTCGGGCAATTCCCCGAAGGGGCCGTGAAGGTCGAAGCCGAAGTGCTGGGCCAGGCTCTCCAGGGTCTGGGCGTAGTACTGGGACGACGAGTTGGCCCAGGGCGCGATGGCCCCCTGGGCGAGGGAGAGCCGGTCGTCGGGCACCACCAGGCCCTCGTCGAAATACATCTCGGTGCCCAGCCCGTCGCAGGCGGCGCAGGCCCCGAAGGGGCTGTTGAAGGAGAACAGGCGCGGCTCCACCTCCTCGATGGTGAAGCCCGAAACGGGGCAGGCGAACTTGGCCGAATGGATGAGGCGGGCGCCTTCGTCTCCGTTCTTGTTTACCTCTTCGGTGATCGCCAGGCCGTCGGAAAGGGCCAGCGCGGTCTCGAACGAATCGGCGAGGCGGCTTTCCAGGCCCGGGCCGACGACGACTCGGTCGACCACCACCTCGATGTCGTGGCGGACCTTCTTGTCCAGCTTGGGCGCCTCCTCGATGTCGTAGAGCGCGCCGTCCACCTTGACCCGCTGGAATCCGCGCTTGGCGAGATCCTGGAGCTCTTTCCTGTATGCGCACTTGCGCCCGCGCCCGATGGGGGC
>JADFTO010000081.1 GCA_022560215.1 Pseudomonadota bacterium
GGCCTTCGGCGCCGCGCAGTCCAACGCCGCCGAACTCTATGGCACGCTCAAGAAGATCAAGGATTCGGGCCAGATCGCCATGGGCCACCGCGAGGCCTCGGTCCCGTTCGCCTACATAGGCAAGGACGGCAAGCCGATCGGCTACACCGTCGATCTTTGCTACAAGATCATCGACAAAATCAAAGGCACGCTGAAGATGCCGAACCTGAAGGTCAAGCTGGTGCCGGTCACCTCGCAGACCCGCATCCCGCTGCTGGCCAACGGCACCATCGACATCGAATGCGGCTCGACCACCAACAACCTGACCCGCTCCAAGCAGATCGATTATCTCGCCGTCACCTTCATCACCGGCACCAAGCTCGGCGTCAAGAAGGGCTCGGGCATCAAGGAGATCGAGGACCTGGACGGCAAGGTCATCGCGCTGTCGCTGGGCACCACCAACGAGAAGGCGATCAAGAGGGTGGCCAAGGCAAAGGGCCTGAAGATCAAGTACCACATGGTCAAGGACCACCCCCAGGGCTGGCTGGCGCTTTCGACCGGGCGCGTCGACTCCTACGCCACCGACGACGTGCTGGTCTACGGCCTGATCTCCAAGTCCAAGAACCCGGCGCAGTGGGACGTGGTGGGCCGGTTCCTCAGCTACGACCCCTACAGCATCATGGTGCGGCGCGACGATTCTGCCATGCAGTTGCTGGGCAACACCGTGCTCTCCGACCTGATGCGTTCGGGGGAAATGCAGAAGATTTACGACAAGTGGTTCAATCCGGGCCCCACCAACATCAATATGCCGATCAGCGACACGCTCAGGGTAGCCTTCGAAATCCAGGCCCTGCCGTACTAGGGCTTTTGTCTCCGGGAGGCGCGGAAAGCGCCTCCCGGTTTCCCTTTTCCTGAGGTTTCCGGCCCGCCCGGTGCGTCCGCGGAGAGAACCCGATGGGGATGAAATACAACTGGGACTGGTCGATCGTCCTTTGCAGATCTCCCGCGGTTGAACCTACTATTACCGTCGAACCTGGAACGCTTCCGCCCGGCGCCGCCGCGGAGGCCGCCGGCGCCGGGCAGTTTTTCGACACCGGGGCGGACTGCGCCCAGCCTTATTTCGACTGGCTCGTCTCGGGCCTGGGTTGGACGATAACGGTCGCCATCTTCGCCTGGCTGATCACCTTCACCCTGGGCTCGATCGTCGGCGTGGCGCGGACGGTGAAGCAGCCGCTGGTGCGCACCATCGCCACCACCTACGTGGAGGTGTTCCGCAACATCCCCCTCCTGCTGCAGATGTTCATTTGGTTTTTCGTCTTGCCCGAGCTTCTGCCCGAGGACGCGGGGCGCTGGGTCAAGCGCGAGTTGCCCCTGCCCGAGTACATTACCGCCATCGTGTGCTTGGGGATGTACCACGCGTCGCGCACCGCCGAGCAGGTGCGCGCCGGCATCGAGTCCATCCCCTTGGGCCAGACCCACGCCGGGCTCGCCGTGGGACTGACACAGGTCCAGGTCTATCGTTACGTGCTGCTGCCCGTGAGCTACCGCATCATCATCCCGCCCTTGACCAGCGACTTCATGGGCATCTTCAAGAATTCCTCGGTGGCGCTGACCATCGGCGTCATGGAACTGACGGCGCAAAGCCGCCAGATCGCCGAGTACACCTTCAACATCTTCGAGGCGTTCACCGTCGCCACCGTGCTCTACATGATGGTAACGCTGATCGTGGTCACCGTCATGCGCTTCGTCGAGAAGAAGGTCCACATCCCCGGGACCATCGCGCTCGGAGGCGAATGACATGTTCGCCCAGTTCGATTACCAGGTGATCTACGACAACCTCGACATCCTGTGGGACGGGATGCTGATCACCTTCCTGCTGACGGGCGTCGCCCTCGCGGGCGGCATCGTCCTCGGGACCCTGTTGGCCTTGATGCGGCTTTCCCGGTTCACCCTGCTTTCCATCCTGGCCGGGCGTTACGTGGACGCCTTCCGCTCGACGCCGCTGATCCTGGTCATCTTCTGGTTCTATTTCGCCGTTCCCATCGTGGTCGGGCGGCCCATCGGCGGCCTCTATTCGGTGCTGATCGCGTTCACGCTGTTCGAGGCGGCGTACTATTGCGAAATCATCCGCGCCGGCATCCAGAGCATCAGCCGGCAGCAGGTCCACGCCGGCCTCGCCCTCGGCTTGACCCCGTGGCAAACCACGAAGTTCATCGTCCTGCCGCAGGCCTTCCGCAACATGGTGCCGGTGTTGTTGACCCAGGCCATCGTGCTGTTCCAGGACACCTCGCTGGTCTACGTGGTCGGCCTCAGGGATTTCCTGACCGCGGCCGACCTGGTGGCGGTCCGCGACAACCGCGTGGTCGAGCTCTATCTCGCCGCGGCGGTGGTCTATTTCGTGATGTGCATCACCGGCTCGCTGTGGGTCAAGAGACTGCAAAGGCAGTACGCCATATGATCGAGATCGAGAACGTCTCCAAATGGTACGGGGACTTCCGGGTCCTCACCGAGTGCTCGACCAGCGTCGCCAAGGGCGAGGTCGTGGTCGTCTGCGGGCCGTCCGGATCGGGAAAATCGACGCTGATCAAGTGCGTCAACGGGCTCGAGCCCTTCACGGAAGGCACCATCACCGTCGACGGCACGTCGGTGGGCGATCCCAAGACCGACCTGCCGAAGCTGCGCGCGCGCATCGGCATGGTGTTCCAGAACTTCGAGCTTTTTCCCCACCTCACCGTTTTCGACAACATCAACCTGGCGCAGATGAAGGTCCTGGGCCGGGCCGCCGAGGAATCGCACGAGCGGGTGATGCAGCTCCTGGAGCGGGTCGACCTCTCCGACCAGGTGGAGAAGCACCCGGCGCAGCTTTCCGGCGGCCAGGCACAGCGCGTCGCCATCGCCCGGGCGCTGGCCATGGATCCCATCGCCATGCTGTTCGACGAGCCGACGTCGGCCCTCGACCCGGAAATGATCAACGAGGTGCTGGACGTGATGGTCGAACTGGCCCAGGAAGGCATGACCATGATTGTCGTCACCCACGAGATGGGGTTCGCCCGCAAGGTGGCCGACCGTGTCGTCTTCATGGACGAGGGCCGGATCGAGGAGGACGCCAAAACGGACGAGTTCTTCGGCTCGCCCCGGGGAGAGCGGGCGCAGGTGTTTATGTCGAAGATCCTGACCCATTAGGGCCGGCGGGCGGTCAGTTGCCCTTGGAGAAGGCCGGTATGTCCGGCGCTCGTATTAGTTGGCGCTCTGTGGCTGCTTGGAGAAGCCGGTGAAGCCACCGCCCGCCGAGTAGACCTTGATGGCGGCTTTCAGGTCGTCGAATTCCTTGCAACCGAAGGTGCAGATCTTGTCGAGCCTGGCCAGCTGCTTCTTGGCCAGATCCAGTTTTCCCTCCTTCAGATACAGTTCGCCCAGATACTCGTTGGCGCCCCGGTGTTCCGGTTTCATGGCCAGCACCTTCTTATAGTAGTCAAGCGCGATGTCGTTCTCGCCTAACTGACGGTGGCTGAAGCCCAGATAGTTCATGGCGTCGTAGTGGTTCGAGTTCTTGGCGAGCACCTTCCGCAGAAGCGGGATGGCACGTTTGTAGTCCCCCGCCTTGACTGCCTTCTCGGCGATGTCGTAGGTGGAGGCTCTTTTGGTCGATTTGCTGGAGGAGCCGGCCGCCCACGTCTGCGTCGCCAGGGCCAGGCTCAATACGAAGGCCATAAGAACTTTGTTCAACATGGTCACGTCTCCCTGATCGTGAACCGTGGATTTCGGAGAGCCGCCCTTCCCAGGGGCGTTCCACAAATTATATTCCTCCGCTATCCGAAATCAAATCAAGACCTCGTGATTAGGTGTGTTGGGGGCAGAACCTTGAACGTGTGTGAAATTGCTGTAATGGCTGCTTCGGGCCTTGAGACCGGCGGCGGCGGCGAGAATATTTCGGGGTTCCCCATGGGGGCTATATAGGCTCGGACGGGCGGGCCTGGCCAGGGGCTTCGGCGCCCCGCCTGATTCGGCTGGCGAGGGGGCTCCCGGCGTCTTATCTTTAAGGAATACCCGTCGGAGGACGGATTGAATGAGCCCCGAGGTCCAGGAACGTGTCGGCGAGTCCTTCCCCGGCCGCTATTGGCACCGGCTCGACGACGGGCGCATCCAGTGCGACCTCTGCCCGCGCTACTGCAAGCTCCACGACGGCCAGCGCGGGCTTTGTTTCGTGCGCGCCCGCGAAGACGACATGATGGTGCTGACCACCTACGGCCGGTCCAGCGGCTTTTGCATCGATCCCATCGAGAAGAAGCCCCTCAACCATTTCCTGCCGGGCACGCCCGTTCTCAGCTTCGGCACCGCCGGGTGCAACCTGACCTGCAAGTTCTGCCAGAACTGGGACATCAGCAAATCCCGCGAGTTCGACAAGCTGCAGGCCCAGGCGTCGCCGGAAATGATCGCCGACGCCGCCGTCAGGACCGGCTGCAAGAGCGTCGCCGTCACCTACAACGATCCCGTCATCTTCCTGGAGTACGCCGTCGACGTGGCCGAGGCCTGCCGCGAGCGCGGGGTCAAGATGGTCGCCGTCACCGCCGGCTACATCTGCGCCGAGCCGAGGGCCGAGTTCTACCGCCACATGGACGCGGCCAACGTGGACCTCAAGGCCTTCACCGAGGGCTTCTACAAGAAGCTCTGCACCGTCGGGCTGGCGCCGGTGCTGGAGACGCTCAAGTACCTGAAGCACGAAACCGGCGTCTGGTTCGAGATCACCAGCCTCCTGATCCCCGGCGAAAACGATTCGGAGGCCGAGATCGAGGAAATGACCCAGTGGGTGATGGAGAACCTGGGCCCCGACGTGCCCATGCATTTCACCGCCTTCCACCCGGACTGGAAGATGACGGACAAGCCCCGCACCCCCGCGGACACCCTGGTCAGGGCGCGCCTCATCGCCCTCAAGAACGGCATCCGCCATGCCTACACGGGCAACATCCGCGACCTGGAGGGCTCCAGCACCTATTGCCACGCCTGCGGCGGCGTGCTGATCGGGCGCGAGGGCTACCAGCTCTCGACCTGGAACATCTCGGCCGGGGGCGCCTGCAATGAATGCGGAACGCCCGTGCCCGGCGTCTTCGACGGCCCGCCCGGCGACTGGGGCCCCAAGCGCCGGCCGGTCAGGATCGGCCCGGTGGCGGCGTAAGGGCACCGCCACCGGGCATAGAGCGCTATCCGTCAGGCCTCCTCGAGGGTTCTCCAACGGGCCTGCTCAAAGGCCCCGGCGAGCCGGCCAGCCCGATAGCGCTCTAGGAAACCCGAGGGGGACAAAGGAGCATGAATTCGGCGTTCTGGCCGTTTTGTCGGGTGTGGGTGCGACTCCGGCGCGGCCGCCTGCCTCGGCGGAGTATACCGGACCCGGTGTGGTACTTCGCCTACGGCTCGAACATGAACGAGCGGCTCTTTCGGGAGCGCCGGCACATGACCCCGATCGAGACCCGGATCGGCCGGCTGACCAACCATCGCCTGTGCTTCACCGTCGGCGGCGGCATGCGGCCCGGCCGATCGGCGCCGGCCAACATCGCCGATGATCCCGGCGGCACGGTCCTGGGTGTCCTCTACCTCCTGACGCTGCCCAAGTTCGTCCGCCTCGACGCCAGCGAGGGCCGGCAATACGCTTATCTGTGGACCGAGGTCGAGGATGCGGCGGGCAACATCGTTCCGGCGGTGACCTTCAAGGTCCCGGCCGCGGCACCGGAGGGCCGGCCGTCGCTGCGCTACCTCGATCTCCTCCGCGAGGCGGCGCGCCAGCGCGGGCTGCCGGCGGAGTACGTGGCGTTCCTCGATGGCGTCGAGACCAGGGAATGACGGCTGCCGTCTTGCCATCCGCCCCCGGATAATTCTTGACTCCGTACAATGGTACAGGATGTAGACTGTCGGCTCAGGAGACGTAAATGAGCACCATGACCATTGGCAAGGCCGCCGGTAACGCTGGAGTCGGCGTGGAGACGGTCCGCTTCTACGAAAGAAGGGGGCTCATCGACCAGCCGACGACACCGGCGAATGGCGGCTTTCGCGTCTACCCGGAGCAAACGGTGGAACGCATCCGTTTCATCCGCCAGGCCCAGGAGTTGGGCTTTTCGCTGGCCGAGATCGCCGGGCTCCTGGCGCTCCGGGCGGACCCCTCGGCGGACTGCGCCGATGTCCGCGACCACGCCCGGGCCAAGCTCGACGAGGTCGACCGCAAGATCGCCGGGCTCGAACATTTGCGTTCCGCGCTGGCGCAAATCATCGCCGCCTGTCCGGGCCAGGGCGCCCTTGGAGCCTGTACGATCATGGACGCGCTGGCCGGCGCCGGACCGAGGACCGCCGTCGGAAAACAGAGGAAAGAGAGGTAAGCATGAACGCCAAACGCCAGATCGAGATTTTCAGCGCCGGGTGCGCCGTCTGCGAGGCCGCGATCGCGCGCATCAACGATATCGCCTGTCCGTCGTGCGAGGTCACGACGCTCGACATGAACGCGCCCGGCGTCGCCGAACGGGCGGACGCGCTCGGCATCCGTTCTTTGCCCGCGGTGGTGATCGACGGCAAGCTCGCGGACTGTTGCACCAGCCAAGGCGTCGATGAGGACGTGCTCAGGGCCGCCGGTCTCGGCCAGCCGCTGTAATAACCGACGAAGACCTTCATCGGCTCGCTGGCAAGCGCCAATGCGGCGACGCTATTCGGTCTCGCCGGGCGCGCCGCCCGAGCGGAGGGGGTGCGCCGGATAGACCCCCAGCACCTTCACTTCACTCGAGTAAAAGTCCAACTCCTCGAGCGCCAGCTTGACCAGCCTCTCGTCGGGGTGCCCCTCGACATCGGCGTAGAAGCCGGTGGCGGAGAAGTGCCCGCCGATCATGTAGCTCTCGAGCTTGGTCATGTTGACGCCGTTGGTGGCGAAACCGCCCAGCGCCTTGTAAAGCGCCGCCGGCACGTTGCGCACCCTGAACACCAGGCTGGTGATCAGCCGCCCCGCCTTGGGATGGGGGACGACGGGCTCGCGGGCCATGATGAGGAACCGGGTCGTGTTGTGCTCGGCGTCCTCGATGTTGGCGCGGAGCGAGACCAGGCCGTCGATCTCGCCGGCCAGATGCGAGGCGATGGCGGCCTGGGTCTTGTCGCCCCCGGCCGCGACCTCGGCCGCCGCCCCGGCGGTGTCGGCGTGCACCACCGGCTCCAGCCCCAGCTCGCGGATCAGGGCGCGGCACTGACCCAGGGCATGGACGTGACTGTGCACGTGGGTAAGGTCCTCCACCCGGGCCCCTTCAAGGGCCAACAGGTGGTGGTCGACCCGCTGGAAGTGCTCGGCGATGATGTGCAGCCCTGAATCGGGGAGCAGGTGGTGGATGTCGGCGACCCGCCCGGCCAGGGAATTGTCGATGGGAATCACCGCCAGCGCCGCCTTGCCCTCGTGCACGGCGGCAAAGGTGCCCTCGAAGTCGCGGCACGGAAGGGTCGTCATCTCGGGCCGCACGCTGCGGCAGGCCAGATCCGAATACGCGCCGGGGCTGCCCTGGAAGGCGATGGTCTTGTCGGGATCGGACATGGGTGTCGCCGCTTCTTGGTATTACCCGCCCGGCGCCAGCATTGCGCGGGCGCGCTCAAGGTCGGCGGGAGTATCGACACCGAGGGGAACCGTGTCAACGAGCTGGGCGTCGATGCGCATGCCGTTCTCGAGCGCGCGCAACTGTTCCAGCTTCTCCAGCCGTTCCAGATTGCCGCGCGGCGACTTGACGAAACGGTCCAGCGCTTCACGCCGGAATGCGTAAATCCCAATGTGATGGAAGAGCCGGCCGCTGGAAGGCACCTTGGCGCGGCTGAAATAGAGCGCACGGCCCCTGTCCGCCCCGTCGGCCAGCGACAGCACCGCCTTGACCACGTTGGGATCGTCCCGTTCGGCGTCATCGGTGATCTCGGCCGCCAGGGTCGCGATATCAACGGCCTCGTCGTCCAGGGGCCGGAGCACGGCGCGGATCACGTCCGGCTCGATGGTCGGCAGGTCGCCTTGCAGATTGATAACGCAGTCGTGCTTTTTTTGCGGGTCAACCGTGTGCATGGCCTCGAACACCCGGTCGGATCCCGACACATGGTCCCCGGTGGTATAGACGGCGTCGCCGCCGGCGTCCTTGACCGCGTCGATGATCTGGAAATCGGCGCAGGCGACGATCACCGGCCCGACATCGGCCTTAACGGCGCGGCGCCAGACGTGGACGATCATGGGTTGGCCGTGAATATCGGCGATGGGCTTGTCCGGCAGCCTCTTCGACGCCAGATGCGCCGGGATGACGACGATGGGGTTTTTCGGCTCACTCATGGACCGCACCATAACCCCACTGGCGGCCCTGGAAAACCGCTTTGACGGCCACGTCCGGGAGGGCAGAAGGAGGCGGCCGTGAACGATGGTTGAACCGAAAGCCGCCATGAGGCACCATTCACCCCATGGCAACCGTTTGGGGACGAGGACGATGCATTTCTCGATAATCGAAAAAGGCGCTTTCGCGGTTCTGGTGACGGCGTGGGTAGTCTGGGGCTCGAACATCATCGGCAACACCCTGGTCCATGCCGAGCCCTTGAAGACCCCCGCCTATAAGGTCGGCGGCGAGGCGGCGGCGGAAACACCCGCGAAGGCGGTCGAAACGGCGGCCACGGGCGGAGGCGGGGGCGATGCCCTGGCCATGCTGAGCGCCGCCGATGCCGGCGCCGGCGCCAAGACCTTCAAAAAGTGCAAGGCCTGCCACTCGACGGCGAAAGGCGGCAAGAACAAGGTCGGCCCCAATCTCTGGGACGTGGTCGGAAGGGCCAAGGCCGGCGTGCCCGGGTTCAAGTTCTCCGGCGCCCTCAAGGGGCTCGGCGGCGAATGGACCTATAAGGACCTGGACGCCTTTCTCACCAAACCCAAGAAATTCGCCAAGGGCACCAAGATGAGCTTCGCCGGCCTCAAGAAACCCAAGGACCGGGCCAACCTCATTATTTACCTGCGGTCTTTGAGCGATCAACCGAAGCCGCTGCCATGACCAAGACGGGCTCCGGGCCCGCCTCCGATCCCTCCCAAGGCGCCCCGGTGGACGACGCCCTCGTCGCGTTGGCGGCAAGCCTCGCCGATGCCGCCGGCAAGGTCACGCTTTGGTATTTCCGCTCGCCCTTGACCGTCGAATCGAAGCCGGACAAAAGCCCGATCACCGCCGCCGACCAGGAAGCCGAAGCCGCCATGCGGGCGCTGATCGAGGACGCCTTTCCCGATCACGGCATCATCGGCGAGGAGATGGAGGACCGGCGGGCCGACGCCGAATACGTCTGGGTGCTGGACCCCATCGACGGCACCCAGTCCTTCGTCACCGGCAAGCCGCTGTTCGGCACCCTGATCGCGCTCCTGCGCCAAGGCCGCCCGATCCTGGGCGTCATGGACATGCCGGCGCTGGGCGAACGATGGATCGGCCGCCAAGGCGTGCCTACGACGTTCAACGGCGATCCCGTCCAGGTCCGGGCCTGTGGCGATTTGGCCCAGGCCTGGCTTTACGCGACCTCTCCGCACATGTTCGAAGACGCCGATTTCCCGGCCTTCGAACGCCTGCGCAAACAAGCCCGGCGCGCCGTCTACGGCGCCGAATGCATGGCCTATGGCCTGCTGGCCAACGGCACCGTCGATCTGGTCTGCGAGGGAACCATGAAACTTTACGACTATGCGGCCGTGGTGCCCATCGTCAAGGGCGCCGGCGGCGTCATCACCGACTGGCGGGGCCGGGCGCTGGGCATGGAGGGCGACGGCACGGTGCTGGCGGCCGGCGACCGCGCCCTTCACGCCGCCGCGCTTGAGGTTTTGACCGGTAGTTGAACACAATTTCGCCATCCTTCAATGGTGTCTTGATCTGCCAATGACCCGACCCCAATATCAAACGGGATCGCACCGAACAAAAGGGGGGCGCATGCGCCTGACAGCCGCCATTACCGGCATTGCCGTCATTTTTGTCCTGGGCCTTGCTCCTGGCCCGGCGAAGGCGGCCGAAGACAAGCCCAAGCCGGCCCACGGCATCGCCATGCACGGGGACCTGAAATATCCCCCCGGCTTCACCAATTTCGAATACACCAACCCCAACGCGCCCAAGGGGGGCACCGTCAGGCTTTCGGCCGTCGGCACGTTTGATTCGTTCAACAGCTTCATCATCAAGGGCAACAGCGCCGCCGGCCTGGGCTTTCTATACGACAACCTGATGCACGGTTCCGCCGACGAGGCTTTCAGCCAGTACGGCCAACTGGCCGAATCGGTGGAAGTGCCGAAGGACCGCTCGTGGGTCGCCTTTACCCTGCGCAAGGAAGCCCGCTGGCACGACGGAATGCCGGTTTCCGTCGACGATGTGATCTGGACCTTCAACACCCTGGTCAAGAAGGGCACGCCTTTTTACCGGTTTTATTACGCCAACGTGGCGGCGGTCACCCAGACCGGCGAGCGGAGGGTCAAATTCACCTTCAAGAAGGGCGACAACCGCGAACTGCCGTTGATCCTCGGCGAATTGCCGCTGCTGCCCGCCCATTACTGGGAAGGCAAGGATTTCGCCAAGACCACCCTGAGCCCGCCCCTCGGCAGCGGCCCCTAT
>JADFTO010000282.1 GCA_022560215.1 Pseudomonadota bacterium
GTTGCCGGGCGGCGAGCCGGGTCGCTCATGGATCGGTGGGGATCACCATGTCGTCGGGAAGGGCGTAGTTGAGCATGATGCGGGCGCGCTCGTCCAGCATGTCCGGGTCCAGGCTGCGGGGATGGAGAAGAGAGACCCGCTCTTCCAGCTTCCGGCGCATGAGCGAGGTTTCCGCCTGGATGCCGCGCGCCGCCTCCACCCTCTTGTTGAGCTGGTTCAGGGCGAACAGGCTGCGGTCTCCGTGGACCACGTGGTAGGCGAAATAGATGACGGCGCAGATCCCCAAAACGGGGCCGACGACGTGCCGCGCGCGGGCGCGGATCTCGGATATCAATCCCATGGTACCGTGGAGCCCTGATCGTTTGTCTCAATGGGTCCACAGCCCCAACCCGCGGTCATTATGGGGGGCAAGGGTTAACGAGGGATTACGATGAACCGGGGAGGGACCGGCGCCGGCCTTAGCCGTCAGGCCGGTTTCGCGAACGCGTCCCCGCCGGCGTAGCGGGCGGCGGGGCCGAGTTCTTCCTCGATGCGGATCAGCCGGTTGTACTTGGCCAGCCGGTCGGAGCGGGACAGGGACCCGGCCTTGATCTGGCCCGCGTTGGTGGCGACGGCCACGTCGGCGATGGTCGAATCCTCGGTCTCGCCGGAGCGGTGCGAGATGACGACCCTGAACCCCGCCTTGTGGGCCGTCTCCACGGTCTCCAGGGTTTCGCTCAGGGTGCCGATCTGGTTGAGCTTGACCAGGATGGCGTTGGCGGCGCCCAGCTCGATGCCCTGGCGCAGGCGATCGGGGTTGGTTACGAACACATCGTCGCCGACGATCTGGACTTTTGAGCCCAAGGCCCCGGTCAGCGCCGCCCAGCCGTCCCAGTCGTCCTCGGCCATGCCGTCCTCGATGGACACGATGGGATAGGCGTCCACCAGGCCCCGGTAGTACTCGACCATGGCGTCCCCATCCAGGACCTTGCCTTCCAGCCTGTATTTTCCCTCGTGGAAGAATTCGCTGGCGGCCGCGTCCAGGGCCAGCATCACGTCCCGGCCGGGCTCACGCCCCGTCGCCTCGATGGCCTTCATGATGAAGTCCAGGGCCTCGACGGCCCCCTTGAGGGCCGGCGCGAACCCGCCCTCGTCGCCGACGTTGGTGTTATGTCCGGCCTCGGCCAGCGCTCCTTTAAGGGCCTGGAAGACCTCCGAGCCGGCGCGCAAGGCCTCGGCGAAGGTGGCGGCGCCCGTGGGCACGATCATGAATTCCTGGATGTCGATGGGATTGTCGGCGTGCGCGCCGCCGTTGATGATGTTCATCTGGGGCGCGGGCAGCAGGTGGGCGGCGACGCCGCCGATGTAGCGATAAAGGGGGAGCGCCGCTTCCTCGGCGGCGGCCTTGGCCACGGCCAGGCTGACGCCGAGGATGGCGTTGGCGCCGAGGCGGGACTTGTCCGGGGTGCCGTCGAGATCGATCATGACGCGGTCGATCCGCAACTGGTCCTCGGCATCCATGCCGGAAAGGGCGTGGAAGATCTCCCCGTCCACGGCCCGGCAGGCCTGGAGCACGCCCTTGCCGCCGTAGCGGCCCTTGTCCCCGTCGCGCAGCTCCACCGCCTCGTGGGCGCCGGTGCTGGCGCCCGAGGGCACGGCGGCGAGGCCGGAGGCGCCGGTTTCCAGGACCACTTCCACCTCGACGGTGGGGTTGCCCCGGGAATCGAGGATTTCCCGGGCGTGGATGTCGATGATGGCGGTCATAGGCGCGACTTCCTTAAAGCCGGAGTGGCCGACTCATAGCCTCAAAGCCCAGCCGGGCGCAAGCGGCGGGGCCGCCCAGCCCTTTTTCCCCGGACAACGTGGGTGAACCAGCCGCGCCCTTCACATCTGGATGGGCCGGGCCTTGGCCAGGCGGTCAAGTTCAACCAATGTCTCAACGATATCAGGTAACTTGTTGAGGTAAATCATGACCGGCCCGTCGCTTGGCGCAGAGTCCGGGTCCTGGTGGGTCTCCATGAAGACCGCCGCCACGCCGACGGCGACGGCGGCCCGGGCGAGCACGGGGGCGAACTCCCTCTGGCCGCCGGACGCCGTCCCCTGCCCTCCCGGCTGCTGCACGGAATGGGTGGCGTCGAAGACCACCGGGCAGCCGGTGGCGGCCAGGATGGGCAGGGAGCGCATGTCGCTGATGAGCGTGTTGTAGCCGAAGCTGGCGCCGCGTTCGCAGACCAGCACGTTCTGATTGCCGGTGCTTTCGATCTTGGCGACCACGTTGGCCATGTCCCAGGGCGCCAGGAACTGCCCCTTTTTTACGTTGACGACCCGCCCCGTTTCCCCCGCCGCCACCAACAGGTCCGTCTGCCGGCAGAGGAAGGCCGGCACCTGGAGCACGTCCACGGCCTCGGCGGCCGCCCGGCACTGGTCCGGGTCGTGGACGTCGGTCAACACCGGGCAGCCGACGGTCTCGCGGATCTCGGCGAACACCGGCAGGGCCTTCTTCATGCCCAGCCCCCTGGGGCCGTCGAGGCTGGTGCGGTTGGCCTTGTCGAAGGAGGTCTTGTAGATCAGCCCGACGCCGAGCCTGGACGTCATTTCCGCCAGGGCGGCCGAGGTTTCCAGCGCGTGGGCCCGGCTTTCCATGGCGCAGGGCCCCGCGATCAGCACCATCGGCAGGTCGTTGCCGAGGGTCAGCGAGTTCACGGAAACGTGGCGGGGCTCGGTCATCCGTCGCCTCACACCAAACGCGATTGCTCGACCGCGGCGCCGATGAAGGACGCGAACAGGGGATGGGGATCGTAAGGCTTGGACTTCAGCTCGGGGTGGAACTGCACGCCGATGAACCAGGGATGGTCGGGAATCTCCACGATTTCCGGCAACAGGCCGTCGGGCGACATGCCGGTGAACATGACTCCCGCCCCTTCCAGGGCGTCCCTGTAGCGGGGGTTGACCTCGTAGCGGTGGCGGTGGCGTTCGCTGATCAGGTCGGCGGCGTAGATTTCATGGACGCGGCTGTTCGGCGCCAGCACCG
>JADFTO010000283.1 GCA_022560215.1 Pseudomonadota bacterium
TTGACATCCGATCCCTGAGTTATACCAAAGGGCGTTGAGCTTGACTCATCGCCCTTTGGCAAGCGCGACCGCGCGCCGGCGCTTATGCCTGAGAGCCTGCGTGGCGCATGAACGCCCAGCGGTCCTTTTTAAGGGCCGCTGGTATTACGGCGGGGGGGGAACCAATCAGCCGGTATCCGTGCCCCCGCGCAAGGCAGGCGCTCTATGGGACGCCGAGGACCTTCATGGCGACCATGGCGTCCAGCATTTCCTTGGGTTTTCAAGCCACGGTCACTCCGGAGTGCGCCGGGCGCCCTGAACAGGGAATGTTGCAATATAATCACACTGTCGCAAAAAAGTGCGCCGAAAGGGGCCGGATCGGTTGCGGCGGCGAGAATCCCCGCCTATAACCGACTCACACCGTGGTCTCCGCCTGAGGGGATCATTTTAAACAGACAAGGCAAGGGGATAGGGTAATGAAAAGGACACTTCTCACAGGAACGGCGCTGGCCACGGCAGCCATGTTGGCTTCTTCGCCGGCTTCGGCGGAGATCAAGGTCTCCGCGTTCATGGATTTCGGGATGGGTTTCGCCAACACCGACCAGCCCGGGGGCGGCCCCTCCCGGGATGGTCATGCGTTCTCGACCAACTCGGAAGTCCACTTCAAGGGCAGCGGCAAGACCGACGCCGGCCTGGAATACGGCTTCACCATGGAGTTTGAAGGCGACTCCTCGGACAATGCTGAGGACCCGGATGCCGCCGGTGGCACCGGCGCCAACATCGACGAGACGTCCATATACATCAAGGGCGCCTTCGGCAAGATCACCATGGGCCAGAACGACAACGCCGCGGACAAGGAGATCGACGGCCAGGTCTACGGGGTTACCGGTCAATCCAACGTTTCCGATACCGGCATTGACGGAATTATGAAGACTTCGTCGACGAAGAAAGAAAACGATCTTACGGACGGCAGCGACGCCAACATGATCATGTACGAAAGCCCGCGCTTCGGCGGCGTGCAGGCCAAGGTCAGCTACACGCCCCAGGACGGCGCCTACCAGGCCATGTGGGGCGGCAACATCAACACCAGCCACAAGTTCGAGGGCGTCGGCATCAAGCTCAACGCCACCGGTGCCCTCGGCGAATACAGCGGGGATCCCATTAAAGAAGCCAAACTCAGCGGTTACAACATCGGCCTCGCCCTGGACTGGGAAGGCTTCAAGTTCGAGACCGGCTACATGCGCCAGCATGACGGCAACTATGCTCAAAGCGGCGACGACGACGAGGTCTTCGTCATCGGCGCCGGTTACGGACAGGGCCCGTGGGCCGTCAACGTCATATATACTGACGCTGAGGAAAAAGTGTCCAGGGACCAGTGGGAAGTCTGGAGCGTCGGCGCTTCCTACAACGTCGCCAAGGGCCTGTCGGTCACGGCGGCGGCCCTGTTCGCCGAGGACACGGATGTATCGGTAGGGTCGGCATACGACTACCAGCAATATACCCTCGTGGTAGAAACTTCATGGTAGAAACGTCCTTCTAGCTCCTGGAAGAACCAGGTAATGGGCGGCGCCCCCGGGCGCCGCCCATTTTCTTTCGCTTGGGGATGTGCTAAGACTCCCGTGTTTCTTCCTCCCGCCGTTTGCCGTCTGTCCCGGGCAGGGAACTGATGCGTGCTCACTTAATCGACGCTATGGAAGAGTTTGGGCCATGTATCGCGTGACGCTTTTCCGCCGGTCTTTTCCCTTGGTTCTTGCCGCCATCCTGGCGGCCTGTTCGTCGCCCGACGTGGAATACGACTTTCCCGACTCGACCGTGGAAAAATACGAACGGACCAAGGGCTCCCTGCTCGGACAGGAGGGATTCACCCTCTTCGGCGGGTCCGCCAAAAAGGTCCGGGGCGATCAAGGCGGCGGGCTCGGCGTCAACAGCTATCTCTGGCGCGCCACGCTCGACACCATCACCTTCATGCCGGTGAACTCCGCCGATCCCTTCGGCGGGGTCATCATCACCGACTGGCACGCCGCCGCCGCCGCGCCCATGGAGCGCTTCAAGCTGAACATCTACATCCTGGGCCGGGCGCTGCGCGCCGACGGCGTCCGGGTCGCCGTCTTCCGCCAGGTGCGGGACGGGGCCGGCTGGCGGGACGCGCCGGTGGCCGCCAAGACGGGCACCCGGATCGAGGACGCCATCCTGACCCGGGCCCGCCAGCTGCGCAATTCGTCCCTGCGGTAGGGCCATCAGAGCATTTTCCACGCAAGTGGAAACATGCGATAAGCCGGCGCGGCGCTTGAGCGGCCAGAGGCAGAACCTGGAGCGATTCCATGTGCATGGAATTCGCTCTAGAAGGCCGGAAAATAGGCGGCGCCGAGGCCCTTGGCAAGGGCGCTGGCGGGGCCGCCCGCCCGCCGCCGGTCAAAAGTGGCTGGTGAGCACTTCGCGCTTGGGTTCGGGCGCGGATTCCAGGGCCTCGAACACGTCCTTAACCCCGTCCACCACCGTGAACAGCTCGCCGACGCCCGGGTGCGCGAAGCCGCCCGCGATGACGCCCTCCACCAGGGCCTTCAGGGGTTCCCAATAGCCGCCGACGTTGACCACCACCACGGGCTTGGCGTGGAGCTGGAGCTGCTTCCAGGTGATCACCTCGATGGCTTCGTCCAAGGTGCCCAGGCCCCCCGGCAGGACGACGAATCCGTCCGAGAGTTCGAACATTTGCTGCTTGCGCTCGTGCATGGAGCCGGTGATGACCGTCTCGGTAATGCGGGGATTGGCGACCTCGTAGCGGACCAGGAAATCGGGGATCACGCCGAGGACCTCCCCGCCCCTCTCGAGCACGGCGTCGGACAGGACCCCCATGAGGCCGATGCCACCCCCGCCGTAGACCAGGCGGACGCCGCGATCCGCCATCAGGCGGCCGAGCTCGAGCGCGGCCTCGCGGCAGGCCGGGTCCGTTCCCACCTTGGAACCACAGAATACGCAAAGTGACGTGATCGCCGTCATCGGCCCCCTCGCTTCCCCTCCAT
>JADFTO010000082.1 GCA_022560215.1 Pseudomonadota bacterium
GCCGGAGTCGAGCCCCAATCGGAAACCGTTTGGCGCCAGGCCGACAGATACGGTGTCCCCCGCGTCTGTTTCGTCAACAAGATGGACCGGGTGGGTGCCGATTTCTTCCGCTGCGTGGACATGATCGACGACCGCCTCGGCGCCCGGCCCCTGGTCATGCAGCTGCCCGTGGGAAAGGAAGCCGGGTTCGCCGGCATCGTCGATCTCATCACCATGCGGGCGGTGATATGGAATGACGAGACCCTCGGCGCCGAGTACGAGACCACGGACATCCCCGAAGAGCTCGCCGCCCAGGCCGCCAACTACCGCGAGAAGCTGATCGAGACGGCGGTGGAGCAGGACGACGGGGTGATGGAAGCCTACCTAGACGGCACCGAACCCGACGATGAGTCCCTCAAGCGGTGCGTGCGCTCCGGTACGATCAGCGGCGATTTCGTGCCCGTGCTGTGCGGCTCCGCCTTCAAGAACAAAGGCGTGCAGCCCCTGCTGGACGCCGTCGTTGCCTACCTGCCGGCGCCCACCGACGTGGCGGCGATCAAGGGGGTGAAGTTCGGCACCGAGGAGAAGATCGAGCGCCACAATTCCGACGACGAGCCATTCGCCGCCCTCGCCTTCAAGATCATGACCGACCCCTTCGTCGGCACGCTCACTTTCGTGCGCATCTATTCCGGGGTGGTGAAAACCGGCGATACCCTCAGGAACACCGTCAAGGACGGCAAGGAACGGGTCGGGCGCATGCTTCTCATGCATTCCAATTCCCGCGAGGACCTGAAGGAGGCCCGGGCCGGCGATATCGTGGCCCTGGCGGGCCTCAAGAACACCACCACCGGGGATACCCTCAGCGATCCCTCTAACCTGGTGGTGCTGGAGCGCATGAACTTCCCCGAACCCGTGATCGAGGTCGCCGTGGAGCCCAAGACCAAGGCCGACCAGGAAAAGATGTCCGTGGCCCTGGCCCGCCTGGCGGCGGAGGATCCGTCCTTCAAGGTTACCTCCGATCCCGAGAGCGGCCAGACCATCATCAAGGGCATGGGCGAGCTCCATCTCGAGATCCTGGTCGACCGCATGCGCCGCGAGTTCAAGGTGGAGGCCAATGTCGGCCCCCCGCAGGTCGCCTACAGGGAGACCATTTCGCGCGTCCGCGAGGTGGACTACATCCACAAGAAGCAGACCGGCGGCGCCGGACAGTACGCCCGGGTGAAGATCAGGTTCGAGCCTCTTCCCGCCGGGTCGGGCTTCCAGTTCGAGAGCACCGTCACCGGCGGCAACGTGCCCAAGGAATTCATCCCCGGCGTGAAAAAAGGCTTAACCACGTCCTGCGAGGCGGGCATCCTGGCCGGATTCCCCGCCACCGACTTCAAGGCGACCCTGTACGACGGCAATTCCCACGACGTGGATTCCAGCGTGCTCGCTTTCGAGATCGCGGCCCGCTCGGCATTCCGCGAAGGCATGTTGAACGCCGGGCCGAAGCTGCTGGAGCCCATCATGAAGATCGAGGTGGTGACACCCGAGGAATACATGGGCGACATCATCGGCGACCTGAACAGCCGGCGGGGACGGGTCAACGACATGGATCAACGGGGTAACGCCCGGGTGATTACCGCCTCGGCGCCGCTGGCCACCATGTTCGGCTACGTCAGCACCCTCCGTTCCATGAGCCAGGGACGGGCCCAGTTCACCATGCATTTCGACCGCTACGCCGAAGTGCCCCAACAGGTGACCGAAGACGTGCGCACGAGACTGGCTGGCTAGGGAAAATTCGGAGAGGACTGAACATGGCCAAGGAAAAGTTCGTACGCACCAAGCCCCACTGCAACGTCGGCACCATCGGCCACGTTGACCACGGCAAGACCACCCTGACGGCGGGGATCACGAAGATCCTGGCGGAAAGCGGGGGCGCCGAGTTCACGCCCTTCGACCAGATCGACAAGGCGCCGGAGGAGAAGGCGCGGGGGATCACCATCGCCACGGCGCACGTCGAGTACGAGACGGCCAACCGCCATTACGCGCACGTGGACTGCCCCGGGCACGCGGACTACGTGAAGAACATGATCACCGGGGCGGCCCAGATGGACGGGGCTATACTCGTGGTGTCGGCGGCCGACGGGCCCATGCCGCAGACCCGGGAGCACATACTTCTGGCGCGCCAGGTGGGGGTTCCGGCGATCGTGGTTTACCTGAACAAGGTGGACCAGGTTGACGACCCGGAGCTGATCGAGCTGGTCGAGCTTGAGCTGCGGGAGTTACTGAGCTCGTACGACTTCCCCGGCGACGACCTGCCGATCATCCAGGGCTCGGCCCTGGCGGCGCTGGAAGGGGGCGACGAGGAGACGGGCAAGAACTCGGTCCTGGCGCTGTTGGAGGCCGTGGATACCTACATCCCGCAGCCGGACCGGGCCAAGGACAAGCCCTTCCTGATGCCCATCGAGGACGTGTTCTCGATCTCGGGCCGTGGCACGGTGGTGACGGGGCGCGTGGAGCAGGGCATTGTTCAGACGGGCGAGGAGGTCGAGATCGTCGGCATCCGGGACACCTCGAAGACGGTGTGCACGGGGGTCGAGATGTTCCGCAAGCTCCTCGACCAGGGGGAGGCCGGCGACAACATCGGGGTTCTTCTCAGGGGCACCAAGCGGGACGAGGTCGAGCGCGGGCAGGTCCTGGCCAAGCCGGGCTCGATCACGCCGCACACGCGTTTCAAGTGCGAGGCCTACATCCTGACCAAGGAGGAAGGGGGCCGCCACACGCCGTTCTTCGGCAACTACCGGCCGCAGTTTTTTTTCCGCACCACGGACGTGACGGGGACGGTGGATCTTCCCGAGGGCACGGAGATGGTGATGCCCGGCGACAACGTGGCCATGGAGGTCAAGCTGATCGCGCCCATCGCCATGGACGAGGGCCTGCGCTTCGCCATCCGCGAGGGCGGGCGCACCGTCGGCGCCGGCGTCGTCGCGAAAATCGTCGAATAGGGCGATCCTCGGATCGGTTGGAACAAGCGTATTTAGGGGTATAGCTCAGTTGGTAGAGCGGCGGTCTCCAAAACCGCAGGTCGAGGGTTCGAATCCTTCTACCCCTGCCATTTGACGGCGCGATGGAGAATTCATGGTGAAGACGAATCCGATAAAATTTCTCCAAGAGGTGCGCCAGGAAGTCTCCAAGGTCACGTGGCCGACGCGCAAGGAGACGGGCATATCCACTGCGATGGTGTTTTTGATGGTACTTCTGGCGACCATTTTCTTTTTCCTGGTTGATCAGATCTTGGCGTCCGGCGTGCGCCTGCTCTTCGGCCTGGGAGGCTGAATGCCATGGCTAGCAGTTGGTACGTCATCCATGTCTATTCCGGGTTCGAGAAGAAGGTCGCCCAGTCCATCGAGGAACAGGCCAAGCAGGCCGGAATGGCCGACGACTTCGAACAGGTCCTGGTGCCCGTGGAAGAGGTCGTGGAAATGCGCCGGGGCTCCAAGGTCAACGCCGAACGCAAATTTTTTCCGGGCTACGTGCTGGTCAATATGAACTTGACCGACGAATCCTGGCACCTGGTGATGAACACGCCGAAGGTCACCGGCTTTCTGGGCGGCAAGGGCAATCCGACGCCCATTTCCGAGACCGAGGCCAAACGCATCCTGCATCAGGTGGAAGAAGGGGTGGAGCGTCCCAAGCCGGCCGTCACCTTCGAGATCGGCGAGCAGGTGCGGGTCTGCGACGGGCCTTTCAACTCGTTCAACGGCATGGTGGAGGACGTGGACGAGGAACGCACCCGCCTCAAGGTGGCGGTGTCCATTTTCGGCCGGGCGACGCCGGTCGAGCTGGAATATTCGCAGGTCGAGAAAATCTGATCGGAGCCGGCCCGAGGGGCCGGGGACTGGACGAGGTTGCAATAATGGCGAAAAAGAATGTCAAAGGTTACATCAGGCTACAGGTGCCGGCGGGACAGGCGAACCCCTCGCCCCCCATCGGCCCGGCCCTCGGCCAGGCGGGCCTGAACATCATGGAATTCTGCAAGACTTTCAACGCCGAGACCCAGAACATGGATCCGGGCGTGCCCATCCCGGTGGTCATCACCGCCTACAAGGACAGAAGCTTCTCCTTCGTCACCAAGACGCCGCCCGCGGGCTATTACCTCAAGCAGGCGGCGGGATTGGACAAGGCCGCGATGGAGCCGGGCAAGGAGGTCGTCGGCCAGGTGACCATGAGCCAGGTCCGCGAGATCGCCGAGAAGAAGATGGTCGACCTGAACACGACGGACCTGGACGCCGCCGCGCGCATGATCGCCGGATCGGCCCGGTCCATGGGCATCGAGGTGGTGGATTAGGGAATGGTTAAGAAAGGCAAGCGACTGACCAAGGCCAAGGAGACCATAGACCGTGACGCGGCTTACGGGCTCGCCGACGCGGTCAGGATGGTCAAGGAGAACGCCAAGGCCAAGTTCGACGAGACCATCGAGGTGGCGATCAATCTCGGGGTCGATCCCCGGCATGCCGACCAGATGGTGCGCGGGGTGGTCGCCCTGCCCAACGGCACGGGAAAGAGCTTGAGAGTGGCCGTTTTCGCCAAGGGAGACAAGGCCGAGGAGGCCAAGGCCGCCGGCGCCGACCTGGTGGGGGCCGAGGACTTGGCGGAACGGGTGAACAAGGGTGACATTTCCTTCGACCGCTGCATCGCCACCCCGGACATGATGGCCGTGGTCGGGCGCCTGGGCAGAATTCTCGGTCCCCGTGGCCTGATGCCCAACCCCAAGCTGGGCACCGTCACCCCCGACGTGACCGGGGCGGTCAAGGCGGCCAAGGCGGGGCAGATCGAGTTTCGCGTCGAGAAGGCGGGCATCGTCCACGCCGGCATCGGAAAAGCGAGTTTTTCGGAAGAGGCCCTGGCCGAGAACATCAAGGCGTTCGTCGGGGCCATCACCAAGGCCAAGCCGAGTGGGGTCAAGGGCACGTATCTCAAGCGGGTGAGCTTGAGCTCGACCATGGGACCCGGACTGAGACTGAACGTTGCCGACCTGGCCTGATGGCGGGTTGGCAGGAACGCCGCCCCGGTGGGGCGGTCCAGGGATCGGCCGTAACCGGTCCCGACCTGTCCGAGACAGCAGGTGCCGCCGATTCAGGCGGCCTAATGGGGCGAGACCCGCCTGCCGAGACGGTGCCGAGGCGCTTTGAGGACCTCCGCGGTCCGAGAGCGGCTTGAACTGACGCGTTGGACAGGAGAGCCGGCTCCTTGGAATCCGAGGGGCCATGTGTCCAACGGCTCCGGGGAACCGGGGCCATAGCAACCGGAGACGATCAGTGAACCGAGCCGAAAAGGAAAAACTTGTCGCTTCTCTGCATCAGGTTTTCGAGGATACGACCATCCTGGTGGTCACCCATTATTCGGGTCTGACCGTGGCCGAGATGGGTGTTCTTCGGGACGGCATGCGCGAGGCGGGAGCCAAATTCAGAGTCACCAAGAACCGGTTCGCCCGTCTCGCCCTCCAAGGCACCAAGTTCCAGGACCTGAGCGACCTGTTCACGGGCCCCACGGCCATCGCCTATTCCGATGATCCAGTGGCGGCCGCCAAGGCGTCCGTGAACTTCGCCAAGATCAACGACAAGTTGATCGTCCTGGGCGGCGCCTTGGGAAGCGAGAGATTGGATACTGATGGGATCCGGGCCCTGGCCGCCCTGCCGTCCCTGGATGAACTCAGGGGCAGGCTGATCGGCATGATCGCGACGCCCGCCACCCGCATCGCCGGCGTGTTACAGGCGCCGGCCGCCCAGGTGGCCCGCGTGCTCTGCGCCCACGCCGGCCAGGCGGCTTAAGTTCAAGTCTTGAGGAGATAACCAAATGACTAATCTGGTCTTGAGGAGATAATCGAATGGCTAATCTGGAGAAGATCGCGGATGACCTGTCCGACTTGACCGTCATGGAGGCGGCCGAGTTGAGCAAGATGCTGGAGGAAAAATGGGGTGTCTCGGCTGCCGCCCCGGTAGCCGCCGCCCCCGCCGAAGCCGCTGCCCCCGCCGAAGCCGCCGAGAAGGACGATTTCGACGTCGTTCTTGTGTCTTTCGGCGAGAAGAAAATCAACGTCATCAAGGAGGTCCGTGCCGTCACCAGTCTCGGCCTGAAGGAAGCCAAGGACCTGGTGGAAGGGGCCCCCAAGTCCGTCAAGGAAGGCGTCAGGAAGGAAGAGGCCGAACAGATCAAGAAAAAACTGGAAGAGGCAGGCGCCACAGTCGAACTCAAGTAGGCCGGCCGGCCTGGCGTCCGGACGGGGCCGGCCTTTGGCCCCGACGGGTGCCGCCGCCGGAAGCATTCATTGGGGGTGGATGCAGACGGAAAAATGGACTCCCCGGGTGCCCGATCGGGCACCCGGGGACTCGAATACAACCCGAAACCCGACGCTCCACCGGACGGCGGGACGGGAAGCAAATTAGTCGTGGGATAACGTAATGACAATTTCCTATACGGGCCGCAAGCGCGTGCGTTTGAATTTCGGGCGCCTGACCGCAGCCGTGCCCATGCCCAACCTCATCGAGGTCCAGAAGACTTCATACGATAAGTTCCTTCAACGGGACGTGCCGCATGAGAAGCGAACCCAGACGGGTCTCAACGAGGTTTTCAAATTCGTTTTTCCCATCAAGGATTTCTCCGAGCGGGGAACCCTTGAATACGTCAAGTACGAATTCGAGGAACCCAAGTACGACGTGGAGGAATGCCAGCAGAGGGGCATGTCCTACGCGGCGCCGCTGAAGGTGACGCTGCGGCTCGTGGTCTGGGACGTGGACGAGGAAACCGGCGCCCGTTCGATCCGCGACATCAAGGAACAGGACGTCTACATGGGCGACATGCCCCTGATGACGGATAACGGCACCTTCGTCATCAACGGCACCGAGCGCGTCATCGTCTCGCAGATGCACCGTTCGCCGGGCGTGTTCTTCGACCACGACAAGGGCAAGACCCACTCGTCGGGCAAGTTCCTGTTCGCCGCCCGCATCATTCCCTACCGGGGGTCGTGGCTGGATTTCGAATTCGACGCCAAGGACCTGGTTTTCGTCCGCATCGACCGCCGCCGAAAGCTGCCCGTGACCACCCTGCTGATGGCCCTGGACTCGGATAAGACGGAGAAGCTGCGAGCCGAGCGCGCCGCCGAAGGCAAGCCCCTGGATCCGTCCGAGGTCAGCGGCATGTCCCAGGAGGACATTCTCAACTATTTCTACGGCACCGTCGTCTTTACCCAGGCCAAGAAGGACTGGAAGACCGAGTTCAAGCCCGATCACTTGCGCGGCACCAAACTGACCGCGGACCTGATCAACGCGCGCACCGGCAAGGTGGCGGTGGAAGCCGGCACCAAGATGACGCCGCGTCTCGTCAAGACTCTCGAAAAGAAGGGATTCAAGGAACAGCTGGTGGCGGTGGAGGACCTGATCGGCCGCTACATGGCCAATGACCTGTTCAACGAGGAGACCGGGGAAATCTACATCGAGGCGGGCGAGGAAATCACCGAGACCACCCTGGAAAGCCTGGCCCAGGCCGGCGTCAAGGAAATTGCCACCCTTGCCGTGGATCACATCAACGTCGGGTCTTACATCCGCAACACCCTGGCGGTCGACAAGAACTCCCAGCGCGAGGAAGCGCTCCTCGACATCTATCGCGTCATGCGCCCGGGCGAGCCGCCGACCCTGGAAACGGCGGAAGCCCTGTTCAACGGCCTGTTCTTCGATTCGGAACGCTACGACCTGTCGGCCGTCGGCCGGGTCAAGATGAACGCCCGCCTCGGTTTCGAAACCGAGGATTCGCTCCGCGTGCTGCGCAAGCAGGACATCCTGGAAGTTGTCCGGACCTTGGTCGAGCTCAAGGACGGACGCGGCGAGATCGACGACATCGACCACCTCGGCAACCGCCGGGTCAGGTCCGTCGGCGAGCTCATGGAAAACCAGTACCGGATCGGACTGTTGCGCATGGAGCGGGCCATCCGCGAGCGCATGAGCTCCGTCGACATCGACACCGTGATGCCCCACGACCTGATCAACGCCAAGCCGGCGGCGGCCGCGGTGCGCGAGTTCTTCGGCTCCTCGCAGCTCAGTCAGTTCATGGACCAGACCAACCCCTTAGCCGAGATCACCCACAAGCGACGCCTGTCTGCCCTCGGGCCGGGCGGCCTGACCAGGGAACGGGCTGGCTTCGAGGTGCGCGACGTGCATCCCACCCACTACGGCCGCATCTGCCCCATCGAAACCCCGGAAGGCCCCAACATCGGCCTGATCAACTCCCTTGCCACGTATGCCCGGATCAACAAGTACGGTTTCATCGAGACCCCTTACTGCATCGTGGAAAACATGCGCGTCGGCGACAAGGTGGTCTACATGTCGGCCATGGAGGAGGGCCGCTACACCATCGCCCAGGCCAACGCCGAATTGGATTCAAGGAGCAAGTTCACCCACGACATCGTCAGCTGCCGCAAGGGCGGCGACTTCCTCATGGCCCGGCGGGAAGACATCGAGTACATCGACGTTTCGCCCAAGCAGCTGGTTTCGGTGGCCGCCGCCCTGATCCCGTTTCTCGAGAACGACGACGCCAACCGCGCCCTCATGGGGTCCAACATGCAACGCCAGGCGGTGCCCCTGATCCGCACCGAGGCGCCCCTGGTGGGCACCGGCATGGAATCCATCGTCGCCCGGGATTCGGGCGCCACCATCATCGCCAAGCGCTCGGGCGTGGTCGACCAGGTGGACGCCACCCGCATCGTCATCAGCGCCACCGAGGAAACCTCCCACTCGGCGGCGGGCGTGGACATCTACAATCTCTTGAAGTTCCAGCGCTCCAACCAAAACACGTTCCTTCATCAGCGGCCCCTGGTGAACGTGGGCGACAGGGTCGAGGTCGGGGACACCATCGCCGACGGCCCGTCCACCGAACTCGGCGAACTGGCCTTGGGCCGCAACGTGCTGGTGGCCTTCATGCCCTGGCACGGCTACAACTTCGAGGATTCCATCCTGATCTCCGAGCGCATCGTCCGCGATGATGTCTTCACCTCCATCCATATCGAGGAATTCGAGGTCATGGCCCGGGACACCAAGCTGGGCCAGGAGGAAATCACCCGCGACATTCCCAACGTCGGCGAGGAAGCCCTGAAGAACCTGGACGAAGCGGGCATCGTCTACATCGGCGCCGAGGTCAAGCCCGGGGACATCCTGGTGGGCAAGGTCACGCCCAAGGGCGAGTCCCCCATGACGCCCGAGGAAAAGCTGTTGCGCGCCATCTTCGGCGAGAAGGCCTCGGACGTGCGCGATACCTCCCTCAGGCTGCCGCCGGGGGTTTCCGGCACGGTGGTCGAAGTGCGCGTCTTCGCCCGCCGCGGCGTGGAGAAGGACGAACGCGCCCTGGCCATCGAGCGCGCCGAGATCGAGCGCCTGGCCAAGGACAGGGGCGACGAGCGCGCGATCCTGGAGCGCAGCTTCAACGGGCGCCTGAAGGTCCTTCTCATCAACCGCAAAGCTGTCAGCGGGCCCAAGGGCTTGGCCGAGGGCACACGGCTTAGCGAGGAAGTGCTGTCGCGCTACACGACCGGCCAGTGCGCCCAGATCGTCGTCGTCAACGACAAGGTGATGAAGGACTTGGAGGCCCTGAAGAAGCAGTTCGAGGAAAGCATTGCCAAACTTCAGGCCCGTTTCGACAGCAAGGTCGACAAGCTGCAAAGGGGCGACGATCTGTCGCCGGGGGTGATGAAGATGGTCAAGGTCTTCGTCGCCGTGAAGAGAAAACTCCAGCCCGGGGACAAGATGGCCGGCCGCCACGGCAACAAAGGGGTGATCTCCAAGATCGTTCCCATGGAGGACATACCCTATCTTGAGGACGGCACCCCCGTCGACATCGTGCTCAACCCGTTGGGCGTGCCGTCGCGCATGAACGTCGGGCAGATACTCGAAACACACCTGGGCTGGGCTTGCGCGGGCCTCGGCCGTCAGGTGGGCGAGATCCTGGAAAGCGTGCGTTCGAGCGGCGATGTGAAAAAACTCAGGAGCCGGCTCAAGGACATTTACGGGGATAAGCCATACAAGAAAGACATCGCCCCCCTGGGCGACGAGGATATCCTGGAGTTGTCCAGCAACCTCACCAACGGCATTCCCATTTCCACGCCGGTGTTCGATGGCGCCAACGAAAGCGATATCGTGGACATGCTGAAGAAGGCGGGCCTGGAAACCTCGGGCCAGGTGACGTTGAAGGACGGCCGCACGGGCGAGACCTTCGACCGCAAGGTCACCGTCGGCTACATCTATATGCTCAAGCTCCACCACCTGGTGGACGACAAGATCCACGCCCGCTCCATCGGTCCCTACAGCCTGGTCACCCAGCAGCCCCTGGGCGGCAAGGCCCAGTTCGGCGGCCAGCGCTTCGGCGAGATGGAGGTGTGGGCGCTGGAGGCCTATGGCGCGGCCTATACCTTGCAGGAGATGTTGACCGTCAAGTCGGACGAC
>JADFTO010000284.1 GCA_022560215.1 Pseudomonadota bacterium
CGGCGCGCCGGGTGCGGTGGCGACGATATGGGAGGCGCGGAGGCCCGCCGCTTCGTACTGAAGGTCCGGCTTGTCGTGATCGATGAAGCGGTCGGGCAGGATCATGGGCCTGACTTTCAATCCGTTATCGAGCAGCCCGTTCATGGCCAGAAACTGGAGCACCTGGCTGGCGAAGCCGCCGATGGCGCCCTCCTCGATGGTGATCAGGACCTCGTGGTCCGTGGCCAGGCGGCGCGTCAGGTCCTGGTCCAGGGGCTTGGCGAAACGGGCGTCGGCGACGGTGGTCGGATACCCCTTGGCCGCCAGTTCGTCGGCGGCCTTGAGGGCTTCGCCGAGGCGCCCGCCCAAGGACAGGATGGCGACGGAAGTACCCTCGCGCACTATCCGCCCGCGGCCGATCTCCAGGGGCACGCCTCGGCCGGGAAGCTCGACGCCCACGCCTTCCCCACGGGGAAAGCGGAAGGCCGAGGGCCGGTCGTCGATGGCCGCCGCCGTCGCCACCATGTGCACCAGTTCCGCCTCGTCGGCGGCGGCCATGACGACGAAACCGGGCAGGCAGCAAAGATAGGTGACGTCGTAGGACCCGGCGTGGGTGGGCCCGTCTGCGCCGACCAGGCCGGCGCGGTCGATGGCGAAGCGGACGGGCAGCTTCTGGATGGCCACGTCGTGGACCACCTGGTCGTAGGCCCGTTGCAGAAAAGTCGAATAAATGACGGCGAAGGGCTTGAGGCCCTCGCAGGCGAGGCCCGCGGCGAAGGTCACCGCGTGCTGTTCGGCGATGCCGACGTCGAAGCAGCGGTCGGGGAAGCGTTCCGCGAACTTGTCCAGGCCGGTGCCGGCCGGCATGGCGGCGGTGATGGCGACGATGCGCTCGTCCCGCTCGGCCTCGGCGATCAGGGACTCGGCGAAGACCCTGGTGTAGCTCGGCGCCTTGGGCTCGGGCTTGTGCTGCTTGCCCGTGATGACGTCGAAACGGGAGACGCCGTGATACTTGTCGCTGGATTTTTCCGCCGGCTCGTAGCCGTGGCCCTTCTGGGTGACCACGTGGAGGAGCAGGGGGCCGTTCTCCTTGTCGTCGCGGATGTTCCTGAGCACCGGCAGCAGGTGGTCGATGTTGTGGCCGTCGACGGGACCGACATAGAAAATGCCCAGTTCCTCGAACAGGGTGCCGCCGGTGACCATGCCGCGGGCGAACTCCTCGGCCTTGCGCGCCGCCACCTCCAGCCCGCGCGGGAACTTCTTGGATAACTCCTTGGCATAGTGGCGGATCGAGCGGTAGGGCCGAGATGAGATCAGGCGCGAGAGATAGGCGCTCATGGCGCCGACCGGGGGGGCGATGGACATGTCGTTGTCGTTGAGGACGATGATGAGCCTGGCATCCATGGAGCCGGCGTTGTTCATGGCCTCGTAGGCCATGCCGGCGCTCATGGCGCCGTCGCCGATGACGCAGATGACATGGTTGTCGCCGCCCAGGAGGTCCCGCCCCACGGCCATGCCGAGACCGGCCGAGATCGAGGTCGAGCTGTGGGCCGCGCCGAAGGGGTCGTAGACGCTCTCGGAACGCTTGGTGAAGCCGTACAGCCCGCCGCCTTGGCGCAATGTGAGAATGCGGTCGCGCCGCCCGGTGATGATCTTGTGGGGATAGGCCTGGTGGCCCACGTCCCAGATCAGCTTGTCGTCGGGCGTGTTGAAGACGTGATGCAGGGCCACGGTCAATTCGATCACGCCGAGGCTGGCGCCCAGGTGACCGCCGGTGCTCGAAACCACGCGGATGGTTTCGGCCCGGAGTTCCTGGACCAGTTGCTTCAACTGATCGGGAGTAAATTCTCGGATGTCAGAAGGGTCGTTGACGGTGTCGAGAAGGGGCGTTCCCAGTGGTTTTTTCAAGTTCCTCCCCCCAGATCATGTCCCCCCATCGGTCGCGTGGGGGGTTGTTATGGCAACCGGTTTTAACATCATGACCGGCGCCGAACGATGAATCGCGCCAGTTCCCGCAAAGGATCGGCTTTTTCCGCAAACATTTCAAGATGCTGCGTCGCCTGCCCCGACAGCATCTCGGCCTGGGCCCGGGCCCGGTCCCTGCCCATGAGGGAAACGAACGTGGCCTTGCCGGCGGCCGCGTCCTTGCCGGTCTTCTTTCCGAGCTCTTTTTCATCCCCTTCCACGTCGAGAAGATCGTCGACGATCTGGAAGGCCAGTCCCAGGTCGTGGACAAAGGCGTGGAGGGCATGGCGGGCCGGTTCCGGGGCCTTGCCAAGGATGGCGGCGGATTCGCAGGCAAAGGCGATCAGCATCCCCGTCTTCATGCGTTGCAGGCGGGTCACCTCGGCCATGCCGAGGTTGGCGTTCTCCGCCTTCAGGTCGAGCATCTGGCCGCCGACCATGCCTTCTTCGCCGATGGCGCGGGCCATCGCGGTCACCAGTTCGGAGCGCACGGCGGGATCGGGATGGGTGTCGAGTTCGCTCAGCACCCGGAAGGCCTTGGTCAACAAGGCGTCGCCGACCAGGATCGCGGTGGCCTCGTCGAACTCGACGTGACAGGTGGGGCGGCCGCGCCTGAGTTCATCGTCGTCCATGGCCGGCAGGTCGTCGTGAACCAGGGAATAGCAGTGCACCATTTCCACCGCCGCCGCCACCCTGAGGGCGCAGGACTCGGACACGTTGAAAAGGCGGGCGCTGCTGATCACCAGAAACGGCCTGACACGCTTGCCCTCGGACAAGGTGGCGTAGCGCATGGCCTCCATGAGGCGGGATTCAGGCTTGTCTTCCAGCGGCAGCAGGCGGTCGAGCGCACTCGTCACCAGGCGCGCGTTCTCGTCGAGAGCCTCCTTGAAATCTGTCAAGGGTTCATACCAAGGATCGCTGATAATGACCCATAGAGATCGCGTAGGCGGTCCGTCGGGTAGGAGGAATGCCGCCGGCGATGCGGGGCATCGCCACGGCGCAC
>JADFTO010000083.1 GCA_022560215.1 Pseudomonadota bacterium
GGCCGTTTTCTTTCGGGACCCCGATAATACCAAAGGGCGTTGAGCTTGTTAAATCGCCCTTTGGCAAGCGCGACCGCGCGCCGGCGCTTATGCGCCGTGAGCCTGCGTGGCGCATGAACGCCCAGCGGTCCTTCTTAAGGGCCGTTGGTATAATTCGCTCAGGCGGCGCCGCGGACGAGCAGCTCCATGGCGGCGTTGAGCTGGCTCATGCGCTTGTGGCTGCCCTGGAGTCCGTCGGGGTGGTGGATGGTGGCGAGCATGCGGAAGCGCCCCCTGAGCGTGACCTGGTCGGGCAGGCGGCCGGGGGGAAGACCGAGCACGTGCAGGGCGTCGTCGCGGGTCTTGACGCCGCCGGCGAGGGGCTCGAAGGAAAGGACCGAAACCATGGCCCTGAGGCGCTCCAGGTCGTCGCGGGTCTCGCGGATGAGGGATTCCAGGGCCTTGTCCCCCTGGCGGCGGTCGCGGGACGCAGCCGCCGGATCGAAGGACTTCTCCAGGCGCACGTCCACCTCTCCCCGGTCCAGGGCGAGGGCGATGCCGAGAGCCCGGCGGATGGTCCGGGTGTCCAGTCCCGGCTCCATGCGCACCTGGAGCCGGGGCTTGCGCCGCCAGGGACGGCCCTCGGCAGGCCCCGACTTGAGGACGACGACTTCCCGGTCATCCGCGGCCGGGCCGCCGGGGTCGGGAAAGGCGTCGATGGCGTCCCGGGGCACCAGCAGGACCACCGAGCGGGCGATATCGGCCACGTTGCCCCCGCGCCGCCGGGCGAGACCGCTGACGGAGTCCCTAAATTCGCTGGAACAGGGCACGGTGTAGGACCGCTTGTGGTTTTTCATGGGCACGTCAGCCGGCATCGGCCGGTGGATTTTCCCGGAAACTTACTATGACTGGTAGTCTTACCTTTGAAACTAACCATATCTTCTATGCAACGACATGACGCAAAAATTTCACCGCGTCAACTACCCTTGTTGTTTTTTGCCCTCCCGTGGGGCCTGTCCGGGGCCGTCCCGTGCCCCTTGGGATCATGTTTGGGGGGCCGCTGAGGCGCCGCCAACTGCACATGTTGTTTGCCGTTCCCGCCCCTGGGAACGAGCAACGGCCGCCGGGGTACGTTTCGCGGCACGAACGAAAGCGTCCCCCGGAACGGGCGACCCCGGCGAGGCGTCACGCCGGGGCCGGCCGGAAATTCTGGAATCCGGGACAGAAAAACCCTTCCGCCGTCTCAGCCCCACCGGGCAGGAGCGGGAGTTTCGATGATATCGGTTGCGAAATCCCCCAAGCGGGGGACTGTCGCCAGAGCCGCGTCAGGCGTTCAAGTCGACGATGGTTTTGCCGCGGGTCGGGTCAGGCGCCTCTTCCCTTGCGGAATCGGAAGTGGTCTTGGACCCGGGCACGTCACCGTCCTTGTCAACGGCGACCTTTTCACCCATGCCGCCGGCGAGTTTGGGCTCCTCGCCTTTGTCGGCTCTGTCGGCTTTGTCGATCCCGCCGTCATCGGCTTTCTCGCCCTGACGATCGGTAGCAACCTCGTTCTGACGGGCAACAGCCGCTTTTTTCCTCAACTCGAAAGCCAACACGCGCTGGCGTTCGGCGACCTGTTTAGCGGCCATTAAAGCGGCGCTCGTCGTCACCTTTTCATCATTGATTTTTAAATCATCGTCTATCAAGGCAACATCCTCCTGATGCTTCTGCATCGTCGTGAAGAATTTACCAAAGCACCGTGAATAATACATGACGCGGCCATTTTTTACAACATTCCAATAAATCCGTGCCCATGAGCTGGGCGGGGGGCGGCGAAGGGACGGCTCGAATCCCTATTCCCGTTCTAAGGAAATAGGGGCCGTTCCGGGGCCAAGACATCGGCGCGGGGGGCGGTTTCCGACGATTATCCGGGAATACTTGGCAATCATGGTGCCGCCTGTAGGACTCGAACCTACGACCCCAGCATTACGAATGCTGTGCTCTACCAACTGAGCTAAGGCGGCCACGACCCGTATTATAGTCGAATTGGGGGGCTCGGCAATAAACCACCGCCTGCCGGACCCTCCGTCTCCACTCGGTCCCTTCCGCCGGTTTCAATCACGATCCATTCCGTGGCATAATCGGCGTCCCGAAGCCGGGAGACTTGTATGAGACGTTTCATCGCGGCCACCTTGGCGGCCCTCTCCGTCGCGGTCCCGGCCCGGGCCGAATTCGAGGCCGGCAGGGAAGCCTTCGAGAAAGGGGATTACACCAAGGCGCTGAACGAATTCCTGCCCAGCGTCATGGAAGGGAACACCAACGCCCAGTTCTATCTCGCCCTCATGTACGAAAAGGGGGCCGGCGTTCCCCAGAACCCGGCCAAGGCCTTCAAGTGGTACAACCTGGCCGCCGAGCAGGGCAGTCCCGAGGCCATGTTCAAGCTCGGCGTCTACCACTACGACGGCAGCGGCGGCGCGGCCAAGGATGCGGAAAAAGCCCTGGCCTGGTTCGGCGACGCCGCTGGGCTGGGAATCGCGGGCGCCCAGTTCAATATCGGGCTCATGCACGCCAAGGGCTTCGGCATCGAGCGCGACTACGCGCTGGCGGCCAAGTGGTTCCGGGTGGCCGCCAGGCAGGGCCACGCCATGGCGCAACACGGCCTCGGCATCATCCACGCCAAGGGTCTGGGCGTGGAGAGGGACCTGGTCCGGGCCTCCATGTGGTCGCAGCTGGCCCTGAAATCGGCCAAGCCGGGGCCCGCGCGGACCGTGATCAAGGAGGCCCGCGACGACATCGCCCGGCTCCTCACGCCGGAGCAGCTTGATCGCGCCCAAGCCATGATCGAGAAATGGTCGGCCGAGCAGGGCTTCTGAACAGTCCCTGAAACAGGGCCCGCCGCCGCGTCTTCCCTCACGACTCCGGGGGGAGGGCGTCCGGGGACGCGAGACGGATCGACTCACCCTCTCCGGCGAGGCCGAGGACATGGGGCGGCGCCCGCCAGACGAAGCTGTCGAACTCGGAACACTTTCCGCAAAGGGCCGTCCACTCCGCCACCCAGTTGCCGCAGCTGTCGCACACCCAGGCGGGCTCCGGGTCGGCCATGGAGGCCCGCATCAGCCACTCGCGGGCGGCGGACGTGTCGCCCCCTTCCTGCTCTTCGAGCCGGGCCATCAGGCGGCAGACCCGGGCCGAGGCGCCGTCACCGGCGGCCGCCTCCAGGTTTTTCCTGGCCTCATCCCACAGTTCCGCATCCAGGGCGGCGGCGGCGACGGCCAGGCGGCTTTCCACGTGGCCGGGATTGAGCTCGGCGAGCCGTTGGGCGGCGGCGACCTGTTCCAGGGCGTCCTTGGCCCCGCTCGCCTCCCCGTAGGCCTCGACGAAACCCGGATGGGGCTGGCGCCTCCAGGCCCGCTCGATCAGCGAGGCCGCCTTGCGTTTCTTGGCGTCGGCGGCCAGCCGCCGGGCCAGGGAAACCGCCGCCGGGATGAATTCTGGATCCAGGTCGTGGGCCTTCAGCAAGGCTTTCAAATATTCCGCGCCGTCGCCCCGGGCCCGGGCTTCCAGGCCGAGACAGTAGCGGATGACGGCGCGCCCGCGGCGCCCGGCGTCCCCGCTCACAAGTTTGTGGCGCACGGACCTGGACAGGGTTTCCCCGGCCTCCACCCAGCGTCCGGCGCGCACTTGAAGATCGAAAAGATTGGAAGCTACCCACTCGCTCTTGGGCCTGAGGCTGTAAGCCCGGTGGGCGAGATCGAGCGCCTTGTCCTCGTCCGAGTCATTCATGGCCTGGATGAGGAGGCCCCTGACGCCCAGAAACTCGGTCTCGGGACGCCCCAGCATGGCCGTGAAAAAATTGCCCGCCGCCCGCTTGTCGCCGTCCAGCCGCGCCGCCTGAGCCGACAGCAGCATGGTCAGCGGCGGATCGCCCAGCAGCACGTCGGCGCGCCGCGTCTGGCGCCGGGCCTCGTCGGCGTCTCCCGCGGCGACCGCGACCATGCCCCGGGTCAACGCCAGGTACCCCCGCCGCCGGCGTCTTTCGTCGCGGGCCTTTGTCAGCCGCCCGGGCACCCGGCCGAGCGCGATCCACAACCGGTAAAGGAGGGCGGCCGCCACGGCTATGAGAACCACCGCGCCGAGAAGCAGGGAAAAGCTGGTGTCCAGGCGCCAGCCCCGCCAGTGGAGGGTCACGTCCCCGGGATCGTCGGCCAGCCACGCGGCGGCGCTGGCCAGCGCGCCGAGCAGTACCAGCAACCAGAGGCCGCGCAACATGAGCCCTAGTTGTCCCTTGCCGGTGCCAGCAGGGCGACGGCATGGAGGTGCAGGGTCGCCAGGGCGCGTTCCGCCGTCACCCGGGCCCTGGCCCCGGCCACCCATTCCGCCGCCGCCTCGGCGGCAGCCCCGCCGAGGCCGTCCAGGGCCTCCAGCGCGGCCTTGAGGTCGCCGCCCCGGAGGGCATCCTCGGCGGCGGCGATGGCTCCATCAACCGTTCCTTCCGCCGCCGAGGCGCCGGTCCTGCGCACCCTGACCAGGGAAGCCAGCCGGTTGAGGACCCTGTCGGTCCAGTCGTCCCCATCGCGCATCCTGTCGGCGGCGGCCATGGCGCCGGCGACGTCGTCGAAGCGGGCCCGCAAGGCGGCCAACGTGGGGATGCCCGTGGCCTGGTACGGCTCCAGGCCGGCCATGGCCTCGCTCATGTCCGCATCCGTCCCGGCCAAATCCTTGAGCGCGCTCAGTTCCCCGGCATAGGGAGCCGAGTCGCCGACAACCTGGCGCAAGCGCTGGACCGCCTCCATGGTGGCCCTTGCCTTGGCCATGGCATCCGCTGGTTCCTTCGAAACCGGCTCCCCCTTGGGGGCCGCGTCCGCAGCGGGGGCTGGCTCGCCCCTGTCTCCGGGAACGGATTCCTCCAGCTTGGCGAGGCGCCGCAACAAGCCCTCCCGGCCGCTGCCGGTGCGCTCCAGGTCGGCGAGACGCTGGGACAGCCGTTCCAGCGATTGGTTGGCGTCCGCCGGCGGCCGGTTTGTCGCCGCCACCATTTTGCGCACCTCCGCCAGGGACCGCTCCAGGGTCTCCACCTGCCTCATCAGGTCGTTCAACCGGGCGCTGAACCGGGTGCGTTCCGCTTCCAGGGCCGCGATGGCCTGATCGTCGGCCGCCGGGGGCGGGACCTGGCCGGAAGGGGGGGGGACCTCCCCCAGTAGGGGGGACAGGGCCGCCTCGACGTATGGGGTCCAGAAGGGCCGGGTGGCGTAGCCCGCCCCGGCGAGGACCGCGACCACGCCCACGGCCCAGATAGCCAAGGTAGTGAAATCGGCCTCCCGTTTCAGCCGCCGCGGCGGGGGGGCCGCATCCGCCTGGACGCCGCCGGGCTGCGCGTCAGCGGTCTGCGCGTCAGCGGGCTGTGCCTCCTTGGGCGGGGCATCTCCGGGCGGCGCGGCCTCGGCCGGAGCGCCCTCAAGCGGCGTCTCCCCTGGCGCCGCCTTCCGCTTGGCGGCGGGCTTCGACTTCCTGGCGCCCGGCTTTTTCCCGGTCTTGCGTTTTTCGGCCATGCCGTCCTCCGTCCCGGGGGAGGGTCGACCCCGGATGCTAGAGCGCTATCCAGTTAGTTGGAACCATTTGACCTGCGGCCTGCGGTGGAGCAAATCGGCCCCCCGGGTGCGTTGCGGCGCTTGCCCGGATGAACCGATTTGCTCCCATCAAATTGATCCCAACTAACTGGATAGTGCTCTAGATTACCAGGATTGGCGGCGGCCCGTCTCCCGCTTTTCTCGGTCCCCGGCCTGCCGCCAGGCCTCGATGGCCTGGACCAGGGCGTCCTGCTCTGGCTTCCCGGCGATCACCACCCGGCCCCAGGAAAGGGCCTCGGCTTCCCCGGCCACGGCGGGGCTCAGGCAGAAGGCGGCGAGGAGGCCTACTGTTCCCTCGAGGCCCCCCTCGCGGACCAGGCCGGCGAAGGCGGCGGCGGTGCGCGGCGAGAAAAACACCACCCCGTCCAGGGTCCCTTCCTCCAGGTCCCGGACGGCCTCTGCGGACAGGGCCGCTGCGGGGCGGGCCTGGTAGAGGACTTCGCGGCGGCAGGTGAACCCGTGCCCTGCCAGCATCCCGGCCAGGTCGCCCGCGAGGTGGGACCCGGCCACATGGAGGAGGGCGCCGCCGTCCGCCTCCAGGCGCTCGCGAACGAGGGCGGCGAGCGCCGCAACGTCTCCCGAGGCGCTATTGACGGCGGTGAAACCGGCCTCGGCCGCGGCCCTGGCCGAGGCGTCGCCGACCGTGTAGACGGGCAGATGGCGTCGATGGTCGCGCCGCGCGAAGGCGCGCACGCCGTTGGCGCTGGTCGCCAGCAGGGCCTGGACGCCGTCCAGGTCCAGGGGCGGGCCGGCGATGTAGCCGATGGACATCAGGGGTTCGAGGACGGGTTCGATCCCCAGCTCAGTGAGGGCTTCGGCCAGGGCGGGCGCGTCTTCCCGGGGGCGGGTGACCATGACGCGCCTGGTCATGGGAAGAAACCGGGGCCGGCCAGCTCCAAGAGTTCCCGGCCCGCGTCCCGGCCCATGGCACGGGCCTCGGTGGCGGGGCCCCGACGCTCGGTCTCATACACCCGGGCGCCGTCGGGACTGGAGATCAGCCCCCTGAGAAGCATGGCGCCGCCGTCGTCCACTTCGGCCAGCGCCGCGATGGGAGTGCGGCACGACCCGTCCAGGACCTCCAGCATGGCGCGCTCCGCCGTCACCCGCTCCATGGTCCGGGCGTGGTTGAGGGCGGCGAGCGCGCCCGCCACCCGTCCGTCCCCGTCCCGGCAGATGATGCCGATGGCCCCTTGTCCCACCGCCGGCAGGATCTCGTCGGGCTCGATGACCTGGGTGGCCACGTGGGCCATCCCCAGGCGCTTGAGCCCGGCCAGGGCCAGCAGGGTGGCGTCGGCCTGCCCCTCGCCCAGTTTCCTCAGCCGGGTCTCCACGTTGCCGCGGAAGGGCACCACGTTTAGGTCGGGCCTGCGGCGCAGGATTTGCGCCTGGCGCCGAAGCGACGCGGTGCCCACCACGGCCCCGGGCGCCAGGCGGGCGAGGCTCGGGGCCGCTTCGGAGATAAAGACGTCGCGCGGGTCCTCGCGCTCCAGCATGCAGGGCAGCGCCAAGCCGTCGGCCAGCCAGGTGGGCACGTCCTTCATGGAATGCACCGCCAGGTCGATGCCGCCGTCGAGCAGGGCCTGGTCGATCTCCTTGGTGAACAGCCCCTTGCCGCCCGCCTCGGCGAGGGTGCGGTCCTGGATCCTGTCGCCGCTGGTGCGGATGGCGACCACCTCGATGGCCTCGGCCACGCCCTTGCTTAGCAGGTGGTCGCGCACTTGGATCGCCTGGGCCTGGGCCAGGGGGCTGCCGCGGGCGCCGATGCGCAGGGAGGGGCTCACGTCACGGTCTCGTTCGCCGGCAGGGGCGTCATGGGCGTTCACGGATGTGGTTTGGCATCGGCGGACAGAGTAAGGTTCGCCAGGGCCGGGCAAAAGGCTTTTTCAATGATCGTCCTCGGCATCGAGACCAGTTGCGACGAAACCGCGGCGGCCGTGGTCACCGGCGAGGGCCGCATCCTGGCCGACGAGATCCTGTCTCAGTGGGACCAGCACCGGCCCTTCGGGGGCATCGTTCCCGAGATCGCCGCCCGCGCCCATCTGGAGCACATCGACACGCTCATAGCCCGGGCCATGGAGGGGGCCGGCATCGCCTACGGGGAACTGGACGGGGTCGCCGCCACCGGCGGTCCGGGGCTGATCGGCGGCGTCATGGTGGGGGTGACCACCGCCAAGGCCATCGCCATGGTGCACGGGCTCCCCTTCCTCGCCGTCAACCACCTGGAGGGCCATGCCCTGACCGTCCGGCTCACCGACGGCGTGGACTTCCCCTACCTGCTGCTGCTGGTGTCGGGCGGCCACTGCCAGCTGCTCAGCGTGGACGGGGTGGGGGCGTATCGGAGGCTCGGCACCACCTTGGACGACGCCCTCGGCGAAGCCTACGACAAGACCGCCAAGATGCTGGGCCTGGGATTTCCCGGCGGCCCGGCGGTGGAACGCTGGTCCCGGCGCGGGGACGCCCGGCGCTTCCCCCTGCCGCGTCCGCTCAAGGGCCGGCCGGGATGCCATTTTTCCTTCTCGGGCCTGAAGACCGCCGTCCGCCACACCATCGATCGCCTGCCCCCGGGGCCCCTCGGGCCAAGCGACGTGGCCGATGTTTGCGCCTCCTTCCAGGCCGCCGTCGAGGACGTGCTGGAAGACCGCACGGCCAACGCCATCGATGCCTTCCAAGACCTTCATGGCGGCCCCGGCACCTTGGTGGTGGCGGGCGGCGTGGCCGCCAACGAGGGCGTGCGCGCCCGCCTCGCCCGGCTGGCCGGAGACCGCGGATTCAAGCTGGTGGCGCCGCCGCCCAGGCTGTGCACCGACAACGGCGTCATGATCGCCTGGGCCGGGATCGAGCGCCTGCGCCTCGGGCTCACGGACGGGCTCGACTTCAGGGCGCGCCCGCGCTGGCCCCTGGACCCGGACGCGCCGCCCGCCGCCGGCGCCGGCGTCAAGGCTTGAGCGCGTCGGCGGGCATAAGGGGGACGGCATGACGGAAATCAACAAGCTCGGCATCATCGGCGCCGGCGCCTGGGGAACCGCGCTGGCCCATGCGCTAGCGCGGGCCGGGCGCGCCGTCACCATCCAGGCCCGCGAGGCCGAGGTCGCCGACGCCATCAACACGGACCACCGGAACCCCCTGTTCCTGCCCGACGTGGACCTGGACCCGGCCATCGTCGCCACCACGGACGGGGCCGAAGCCGCCCGCGCGGACGCCGTGCTGCTGGCGCCGCCGGCCCAGTTCATGCGCGCCGTGTGCGAGAGCCTGGCCGCCGCCTGGACGCCCGGGGTCCCGGCCGTGATCTGCGCCAAGGGCATCGAGCGGCAGACCTTGGCCCTGATGAGCGAGGTGGTGGCCCAGGTCCTGCCCGAGGCCCCCATCGCCGTGCTTTCCGGCCCCACCTTCGCCCGCGAGGTGGCCGACGGGAAGCCTGCGGCCGTGACCCTGGCCGCAGGCGAGCACGCCCTCGGCGAGGTCCTGGCCCGGGCCATCGGCACGCCGCGGTTCCGCACCTATCAGTCGGACGATCTTATCGGCGCCCAGATGGGCGGGGCGGTGAAGAACGTGCTCGCCATCGCCTGTGGCATCGTCCAGGGTCGCGGACTCGGCGACAACGCGCGGGCGGCCCTGATCACCCGAGGGCTCGGCGAAATCGTGCGCCTGGGAAAAGCCAAGGGGGGGCGGCCCGAAACCCTGATGGGGCTGTCGGGGCTCGGCGACCTGACCCTCACCTGCAACGCCATGCAGTCGCGCAACTACTCCCTCGGCGTGGCCCTCGGCGAAGGGGCCGGCCTGGATGAGGTCCTGAGGGGCCGGGCCTCGGTGGCGGAAGGGGTGTTCACCGCCTCCTCGGTCAGCGGCCTGGCCGAGAGACTAGGCGTGGACATGCCCATCTGCGCCGCCGTGGACCGGGTGCTCAACCAGGGCGCCGACATAGACGACACCATCGCCGGGCTGCTCGCCCGGCCCTTCCTCGCCGAGGATCCCATGGCCGCCGGCGCTTAGACACGCCGGCCCGCAAATCAAACCCGAAAGGCGCCGAACCATGCTCTACGTCATCTTTTGCACCGACAAGCCGGACCACGCCCACCTGCGGGCCGCCACCCGGTCCGACCATCTGCACTACTTGGGCGGCCACGAGGACAGCTTCGTCGCCGTCGGCCCCACCCTCGCCGACGACGAAGAGGGCATGAACGGCAGCCTGCTGGTGGTCGACTTCCCCGACCGCGAGGCCGTGGAGGACTTCGCCCGCAACGATCCCTACGCCAAGGCCGGCCTGTTCGAGACCGTGGTCATCCGGCCCTGGAAACAGGTCTACCCGAAAGGCTAGAGCACTATCGGGCTAGTTGGGATCAATTTGATGGGAGCAAATCGGGTCATCCGGGCAGGCGCGGCGCGCCGCGCGATGCGGTGCATCGGGCAAGCGTCGCAACGCACCCGGGGGGCCGATTTGCCCCACCGAAGGCCGGGTGCTTTTGCGTCGTGGACGTCGTTACCCGCCCCTTGTGATGGTCCACCATCACGGCGGAACGGGTGCCTAGCCACGACGCAAAATCATCCCGGTCAAATGGTTCCAACTAGCCCGATAGCGCTCTAGATGCGGCCGGTGGAGCCAGGGGACGCGGCTCCCGGGGCTGGGGGCGACGACGGCAGGCTCTGCGCCCTCGTGGACATCCCCGACGGCGGCTCACG
>JADFTO010000084.1 GCA_022560215.1 Pseudomonadota bacterium
AACAGCGCCTTCCAGATGCCCAGCAGGAAGCGGAGGTTGAACGGGAACGAGACCTGGTGCCGCCGGCTGGGACGCGCCACCGGCGCAAGCGTGGCCAGGTAGGCCTTGATGTCCAGCGCGTCGCGCGCGCGCAAGCCGGCGTAGGAGGTGTAGGGGAACGCCGGATAGTAGTGGCCGCCGTCCGGCGCCCGCCCCTGCCGGAGCGCGGCCAGGAACTGGGCGTCGGACCAGCGGCCGATGCCGTGCTCGGGATCGGGGGTGATGTTGGGGGCGTAGAAATTGCCGAACGGGGTCTTCAGCGCCGCGCCGCCGGCGAACGGCTGGTCCTTGCGCTTGGGATCGCTGTGGCAGGCGGCGCAGCCGGCGGCGGCGGTCAGGTAAGCGCCACGCAAGACCGGGTCGCCGGACTCGGGCCCGGCCGCGCCCCCGGCCGCAGCCAGGGCGCCACCGGCCAGGCTCGACCCGGCGAGCAGCGCCGCCAGGGCCAACGCCGTCCCCCGGCCCGGCGCGGGGCCGAGGCGCAAGCCCGTGGTTACTTCTTCTGCCGGAACGACTTGTGGCAACTGCCGCAGGCCTTGCCCAGGTTCTGGAGCTGGCCGCCGATCGCGCCGAGGTCGCCGCTCGCGGCCACCTCGACCATCTTGGCGCTCTCGACCTCCAGCGCCTTGGCGGCGGCCTCGAACTTGGAAAAGTCGTCCCATATTTCCGGCAGCGCGCGGGTGTTGGGGAATTCGAACTGGCTGGTGCCTTCCGGGAACAGCCCGGCCAGCAGCTTGCTCATCTCGTTGATGCCGCGGGCGTGGGCGGCGACGTGGTCGACGTAGCTGACCTCGCCCTTGACCACGCCGACGATGGCCCCGGTGTGGCCGCCGATCGCCTTCATCACCGACTGGCGGTACTTGATCACGTTTTCCGGCTCGTCGACGGCCTGCGCCTGGGCGCCGAGCCCGAGCACCAGGACCGTCGCCACGGTCAGGATGGAAATTTTCATGTCTCGCCATGCCTCTTTTGTTTGTCGTCGCTGTCACCCACGAATCGCGGGCCAAGCGTTCGGCTCTTGGGCGTTCGGCCCGCGGCGCGCTAAGATAGAGGAAAATCCGCTCGGCGCGAGCCCCATCTCACGCAACGGTGAAGGATCCCCGCCCATGACCGAGCTTCGCGCCCTCTGCGTCTACTGCGGATCGTCGAACAGCGCCGCGGCGAGCCACCTGGAAACGGCGGCCGAACTGGGGCGCCTGGCGGCGCGGCGCGGCGTCGAGATCGTCTTCGGCGGCGGCCACGTCGGGCTCATGGGCGCGCTCGCCGACGGCGCGCTGGCCGAGGGCGGCCGCGTCGTCGGCATCATCCCCAAGCACCTGGAGGCGCGCGAGGTCGGTCACCGCGGGTTGAGCGAGATGGTCGTCGTCGATTCCATGCACACCCGCAAGCGCCGCATGTTCGAGCGGGCCGACGCCTTCTGCATCCTGCCGGGCGGGCTCGGCACCCTGGACGAGGCCTTCGAGATCATCACCTGGAAGCAACTCGGACTGCACGACAAGCCCATCGTGCTGGTCAACTTCGAGGGCTTCTGGGAGCCGCTGCTGGTGCTCTTCGCGCACCAGCTCGCGGCCGGCTACCTGCACGAGCGCCATTGGCACCTGTTCGACGTGGTCGGGCGCGTGAACGAGGTCTTCGACGCCGTCGCCGGGGCGCCCGCGCCCAGCGTCACGGCCCATAGCGAGCTGCTCTAAGGACCGACTCCGGCCCCCGCGCCTCGTCTTGCGCCCGAGCGAGAGCCTGCTATGTTCGCGCCGCGCGCCGGCCGGCGCGCACCTTCGCAGCCCGCGTTGGAGACCCCCATGGCCAAGATCAAGGTCGCGAATCCGATCGTCGAGCTCGACGGCGACGAGATGACCCGGATCATCTGGGCGATGATCAAGGACAAGCTGATCGAGCCCTATCTCGAGGTCGACCTGATGTACTTCGACCTCTCGATCCAGGGCCGCGACGCGAGCGACGACCAGATCACCATCGACGCCGCCAACGCGATCAAGGAATACGGCGTCGGCGTCAAGTGCGCGACCATCACCCCGGACGAGGCGCGGGTCGAGGAATTCGGCCTCAAGGAGATGTGGCGCTCGCCCAACGGCACCATCCGCAACATCATCGGCGGCACCATCTTCCGCCAGCCGATCATCTGCAAGAACGTGCCGCGTCTGGTGCCCGGCTGGACCAAGCCCATCGTCATCGGGCGGCATGCCTTCGGCGACCAGTACCGGGCCACCGACATCATCGTGCCGGGAAAGGGCAAGCTGACCATGCGCTTCGAGCCCGAAGACGGCGGCGAGGTCATCGAGCGCGAAATCTTCGATTTCGACGGCCCGGGGGTGGCGCTTTCCATGTACAACCTGGACGACTCGATCACCGGCTTCGCCCGGTCGTGCCTCAATTACGCCCTCGACCTGGAATGGCCTTTGTACCTGTCGACCAAGAACACCATCCTCAAGGTCTATGACGGGCGCTTCAAGGACATCTTCCAGGAGGTCTTCGAGGCCGACTTCAAGGACAAGTTCGAAGAGGCGGGCATTACCTACGAACACCGCCTCATCGACGACATGGTGGCCGCCGTCATGAAGTGGGAAGGGGGCTTCGTCTGGGCCTGCAAGAACTACGACGGGGACGTCCAATCGGACACGGTGGCCCAGGGGTTCGGCTCTCTAGGCCTGATGACGTCGGTGCTGATGACGCCGGACGGCAAGACGGTGGAGGCGGAAGCCGCCCACGGCACGGTGACCCGCCACTACCGCATGCACCAGCAGGGCAAGGAGACCTCGACCAACCCCATCGCGTCGATCTACGCCTGGACCCGGGGGCTCGTCTACCGGGGCCGGTTCGACGACACCCCGGACGTGGTGCGCTTCGCCGAGGCCCTGGAGGCCGTCTGCGTGGAGACCGTCGAGTCCGGCTTCATGACCAAGGACCTGGCCCTTCTCGTCGGCCCCGACCAGGCCTGGATGACCACCCAGCAGTTCCTCGGCAAACTGGACGAGAACCTGCAAGCCAAGATGGGGTAGGGGCACGGCCCCCGGCAGCGGCCCGGGCTGACGCGCCCGGGAGGCCAGCCCCCTTGACGGGACCGGCCCGGTTGCCTAAAACCCGAGCTCTGCCGCAAAGGATATATAAGCCATGGCCAGACGCTGCGCCCTCACGGGCAAGGGAGTCCAGACGGGCAACAACGTGAGCCACGCCCACAACAAGACCCGGCGCCGGTTTCTCCCCAACCTGCACCAGGCCTCGATCATGAGCGACGCGCTGGGCAAGACGGTGCGCCTGCGCCTCGCCGTCCAGACCCTGCGCACCATCGATCACAAGGGCGGCCTGGACGCCTACCTGCTGGACGCTAGGGACACCAAGCTGAGCCTCGAGGGCCGCCGCCTCAAGCGGCGAGTCAGGAAGGCCCTGGCCCAAAAGGGCGCCTGAGGCCTGGAGCGAATCCGGATGGATCGCTGATCAGCGATCCATCAATCCGTTGCTCTGACTTAATAATATAGAGCGGGTCGGCGCGCCTGATTCGGTCTCAGAAGTGAGTCCGATCAAACACGATCCGTCGCCGGGAGCAGGCGGCATCATGAAGGACAAAAAGCCCTACATTTCAGAGATCATTTCCGAACTGGTTGAGAACAACCGCGGCAAGTTCGAAGATCAAGCGTCGGCACTGCGGGGATAGAAGATCAAGTCAAGACCTCGCCCCGACGATCAAGGCCCGTCATAGGTTGACGCGGACGAGAAGATCAGCGGCCTTCGCATACCCATGTGACGCGTGGGCCTTGGCAATCGCACGGGCATGGTCTGAAGGCCCAAGCGGATTCACATGGTGCGACTTGGCGGCTCTCAACATGATCCTAGCATTGGAAAGTAGGGATTGGGCCGTCAAAACATTGGCCTCAATCATCGCCACCTGTTTGACGGTGTTATGCATCAGCACGCGCTCGATCGCGGACTTGACCGCGAATTCCGCCGTGGCGATATGTTTCGGACATTCGAACGCCATACCGGCCGTGGGCAGATAAAAAATGAGCGTGGCGATACCGACGCCCGACAGTCTCCATCCTTTCATGCCATCCCCCTTATGATTCAGCGAATCGTGAAGCCTCGCCGTTGCCAAGCTTCTCGACAGCGGCGTCACCTTGGAAGGGCCGCCGCGCCGACCCTTGGAGCAAGCCTTTGGACTCACTCGTTGCGGTTCTCACGGACCTTCCTCCCGGAAGCGTCGGCCATCGCGATCACGGCCGTGAGTGCCAGAAAAATCACCGCGCCCGCGCCCCAGACCCTGATGCTATTTGGCATGTAGATCATCGAGATCGTCGCGTACATGATGGCGAGCACACCCCACACCAGAGAGACGATCCCAATCAATATCATGTCCAAATTTTTCATCGGGGCACCTCCTTTGGCTGTTCTTCAGTGCGCAGCGCCGCCTTCGACAATGATCGGCAAACTTTCCATAAGCTCGAAGGCGACCACGGTGGAAACGAACATGGCGGCGAATAGAACAACCACGGACAGCGGGCCGACCCAGGCGCTTTGCCGGCCGATGGCGATGCCGCCCCACGAGACCATGGGCAGCTCCTGGGCGCGGATGCCGGGCTCGGGGACACGCCCGAACAGGGTGCGCGCCAATCCATAGACATAGACCGCCAGAGCCGCCGACATGAACACGGAACCGATACCGACGAGGACCATCAGCGGCTCCCAAAGGGCGGGGGCGTTTCCGTCATAGGAGATATCAAACACCCGCCTCGGCACGCCCATGTAGCCGGCGGTGATTCCCGCTCCGCCGAAGATCACCAGGCCGAAGGTCATCACGTAAGGAACCTTGGCCAGTATGGACGGACGCCAGAGCGGGTGTCCCGTGATCCCCGGAATGACGTACATCAGCGCGGCGATGAAGCTGAGCGTCACCGTGCCCAAGGTGAGGAAGTGGAAGTAGCCGGGGACCAGGAATGTGTCACTCAGCAGCGGCGCTACCTGTTCCTGGATGAGGACGTACGAAAACACCCCGCCGAGGGCCAGGTTGACCACCGCCATGCCCACGGCCGCCATCGCCGGGTTGCCCCAGGGCAGCATGCGTATCCAGCCGAACAGGCCACGCCCGCCCTGTGCCCTGGCGTGGGTTTCGAGAGAGACGATGATAACCAAGAAAACGAGCACCGTCGGCACCCCCATGAATAGGGACAGCAGCGACCCGAGCACCCTGACCGCCTCGGTGAGGTTGGGCTCGAGGAACAAGTGGTAGAGGGAGGTCGGGGGCACGAAGAGCAGGTAGAGGGTGAACACCACCTTGGAGAACCCTTCACCGAAAATGGATTTCACCCCCGACATGGCCTCAACCAGTACGTACCAGATCACCACCGTCGCCATGAGCGGCAGGTAGTGGACATTGTGAAACAGCACGCTCCAACCCATGGCGTAGCCGGTTACCGGCGGGCCGAGTCCGAAGGTCCACAGCATCGCCGGGAAAAACACGTTGATCATGGCCACCGCGCTCACCAGGAGCAGACCCGCCCACGCCACCGAGGCGAAACTTATCGACGACCAGGTATCAATCTTACCGGCGAACCGCGGGATCAGCGTCGTGGCAATGCCCGAAAGCGCGATCAGGAACAGTCCGCAGGCGAGCAGGATATAGCCCAGGTAGAAGAAGGCCGCGAGGATCGGATCCATTTCGATCAGGTGCGGCCGCGCGTCATAGAGAATGATCGCGCCCAAGATCGGCATCAATTCGCTCAGGATGAAGCCGCCGGTCATCAACGCGAAACCCGTCCACGCCAGGGATTTCCAGGCGATTCCCTCGGAACCTTCGGTGTAGATGGTGGCCAGGACCAGGACGAAACCCGCCTGGACGAAATACAGCCAGTAGAAAAAGATGGTCACCCCATGCAGGGTCAACATCTTGTAAGCCGTCTCCGGCTCAAGCTCGACGAAGCCCGCCCGGGTGAAGGCGGTTGCCATCCCGTATCCGAGTCCCAGCGCCAGGGCAAGGACGGCCAGCAAGACGAATGCTTTGAGTAGGGTCTTGTCCCCACCCGACAGGTTAGCGAGGCCCTTGACCAGTTTGTTGTCAGTCATCGTTGTGGTTTCCGCTAGTTGGGCGGCTAGGCCACGATGATCTTGCCATGCATCAGGTCATGCCCCTCGCCGCAGTAGACGGTGCAGTAAACCAGGAGATTCCCCGGCTTGGTGAACGTCATGTCGATTTCCACCTGGGTCATCGGCGGACAGCGGATCATGCGGCCTCCCACGCCAAAGTTGATGGAGGCTCCATGAACGGCGTCCACGGCCATTATTTTGAACCGGTAATTGACGTTGTGCTCCAGCCTCAGCACGGATGGGGTGTAGCCATAGCGCGAGGCGACCAGGTAGACCTCGACGGGCCTGTCCTTCCCGTCGTGTTCATCCTCCGCCTTCATGCCCGGCATGTCTTGCATTCGGTGCTTGCCGGCTGGTTCTTTCACCTCTTCGCCCGCGTGCGCACCTTCTCCCGCGTGTTCATTCGCTTCTTCACCAACGTGCGCCTTTTCGCCCACGTTCTCCTCTTTGCCCACATGCTCTTTTGCCTTTTCGCCAACATGTTCTTTCCCCATCTCGCCGGTCATGGACTTGCCAGCCAAGGCATGACGCGCCGGTTTGACGCTGCCGTCAGGAAGCTGGTTGGCCTCGATGAATTTCTCGGTCAGGTCGCGGAATTCCTCGGGCGTCGGCCCGCCGCCGCCGCCGCCATGTCCCATGCCCGCCATGCCGCCACCCTCGTCATTGGACAGGAAACTTATGCTGGTTGGCGCGGCGCCATAAGCGGCCCACAGGCCGTAAAGGCTTAACACCCCGAAACTGAGCCCGGTCACAAAACCACGTCGCGTCGTCAGATGACCCTTGCCGTGGTTTACCTTTGGGTCGGATAGAGAGGATTCAGGCGCCATGGCAGTTCTCCTTCGATAATCCGTGGCGGCGCTTTTCAGTTTCCGGATATCTTCCCTTCCGGGTCTACGCGGAAGACAGAAAAGGCCTTCCTTGGTGTCCACACCGCAAGGTGTTCGGGCAATAACGCACCCACTTTTCCATCGTCAGGAATCCTATTGGGTGTTTTTTCAGGGCACAATGCGACGAATTGTCGCACCTTCTCCGCGATCCGACCTCCGAAATGGAGTTCGCGGCGTATATCCGGGCGGCTATTGATCCCTATCGGGGCGAGTGCTTGGCAAGAATGCGTTGCAGCGTGCGGCGATGCATGTTCAACCGCCGGGCCGTTTCCGAGACGTTTCGATCGCAGAGTTCATGGATTCTTTGAATATGCTCCCAACGCACCCGATCCGCCGACATCGGTTTTCTGGGAGGGGCCGGCTTCGGTTGCCCGACCTTCAAGAGTGCTTTTTCTATGTCATCGATATCCGCGGGCTTGGCTAGGTAATCGACGACCCCGGCCTTGACCGCGAAAACGGCCGAGGCGATGTTTCCATATCCGGTGAGCACGACGATCCGTACGTCGCGACGCCGTTGCCGCAGCGCGGGTACAATGTCCAGGCCGTAACCGTCCTCGAGGTTCAGGTCGACCACGGCGAAGGCCGGCGCGACCCGCTCGATGGTTGTGAGGGCTTCCGCCAAGGTTGCCGAGGTCGTGACCTCGAACCCCCGCCGTTCCATCGCCCGGGCAAGGCGATTGCGAAACGGCTGATCGTCCTCGATGATGAGAAGGCTGCGGTCTTCGGGCGCTGGTCTTTTTTCGGTTTCGGAATCCTGGCCGTGATTGGATCCGTCTATCATTGGCGGTCGCCTCCCGCGACGGTCGCGTTCAACCCCTCGTCGGTGGTTGGGGAATCCTCTTCGAGCAGGGCGCGCGGCCAAGTCACGACGATCCTGGCACCGCCGACCTTCCGATTGCCAAACTCAATTTCGGCCCCCGTACGCTCCAAGAGCGTCTTGGCGATAAACGCGCCCAGACCCATGCCCCCCGATTCGCGACGGGTCGAGACATACGGTTCCCCCAAGGCACCGAGAATGTTGCGCGCGAAACCCGGTCCATCATCCATAATCTCAATGACGACCTCGGATTCGGACCAACCGACCTTAACCGAGACCCGCTCGCGGGCGAAATCCACGGCATTCTCGATGAGGTTCTCAAGGCCGTAGATGATCTCCAGCCTATGTGGCACGACGGGCTGCGGAATGGCCCGCGATTCATCCTCATCAACCCCCTGGCGATCTTTCCCCGTCAGGACCGAAGCATGGTCTATCACGATGTCGATGCCCTCGCGCCGATGCGGGTTCACCGCCAATTCCACCAAGGTTACCAGTGGCACGTGACTTATGGAGGGGCCATAGCCGTCTTCCGGACTCAGGGTGAGCTTGGCGAGGATATCCCGGCAGCGTTCCGATTGGCTGATCAAGAGCTTCAGATCCTCGGCATGCGCGCCCTCCTCCGGCAGGTCGCGGGCGAGTTCCTTGGCGACGAGCGCGATCGTCCCGAGTGGGGTTCCGAGCTCGTGGGCGATGGCGGCGGCCAATCCACCGACCGCCGAGAGCCGCTGCTCGCGCGCCAGGGCCATTTGGGTCTCCGTGAGGGCGTCGGACATGCGCCGGCCCTCTTCGGCCACACGTAGAACATTGATGGAGAAAAACACCATTGCGAGAGTAACCGCCGTCCAGATGCCGAAAACGTAAAGGTGCGAGAGCGAGTGCACCCCGCCTGGCCAAGGTAACGGCAAATGGATAAATACCAGCCCGGTTACGCAGGTGACGATGAGAGCCCCGAGCATGAAGGTCATTCGCACACTGAGGACCGGGGCGGAGATTAACGCGGCACCCAACATCAGGAACGAGAACGGGTTATGCAGGCCGCCGGTGAGGGACAAAAGAACCGTAAGCTGGAGTGTGTCGTACGCGAGGTAAAGCGCGGCTTCCTTGTCGCGCAGACGCTTCGAGGTGGGGTAGCGAATAACAAGGACGATATTCAGCAGCGGCGAAACCCCGACCGCTGCAAGGACGGGTGCGAGGGGCAGGTCGTATCCCAGCACGGCATAGACGAACAGAATCGTCGTGATCTGACCGCCGACCGCGATCCAGCGGATCAAGATCAGGGTCCGCAGCCGGATGCGTCCGGTCTGTGCCTTCGGCGCCGACAAAAGCCGGGTCATGGGAGGCGCCTTGGCTTGACGAAAATTTACCCCGAATTTGGATTGCTCAATCATTCCTTTCATCCCCGTCGAGGGTAGCTTTGTCTGATGAAATAAAACAACCGGTGCGGCGCGCAGCGAGACTGCACCGCATCGCTGGGCGCGCCACGCCTGCCCGAATGAACCGATCTGCTCCCATCAAATTGATTCCTATCAATCCTGAACCGCTCTAGTCAGGGCGCCATTATCCTGCCTAATCGGGAATCGTGGCGGACGGAGCCCACGGTTGCTCCTTGAATCGAAATCCACCATTCATGGAAAGCGTTTTCTTCGCAGGGTAAAACAGCACCTATCCCTCCACTGCGGTCATTCCAGATATCGAGGTTCGTATCGGGAACCGCGATCAAAAGCGGAATGCCTGCGGCGATTCCTTGGAAAATCTCGTTTGTCAGGCCCTTTCCCTCCCTTTCCTCATCGCCGAATTTCTCGACCACGATCAGATCGACACGGTTTTCGATCGCCCTCCTCAGGATGGCTGTCGTTTCCGCTAGGGCCGATACGTCCAGAGAGCAAGTCCGGTTTTTCCAGTTCTCCCGAGTGGGCCGATTTATAGGAATGCGCTGCCCCGTAGTAATGTCTATGGCATCGACCCGGCTCATGCCGCTATCGATGGAAACTTTTTCCTGGAGAATTCCAGCAACGCGAACCCGCGATTTTTTGAGGGATTCGACGAAGCGGGCAAGCCCTCTGCGTTTGCCTTTCTTGTGGGGATAAACGGCGGCTGCGAATTGGACTGGGTTATCGGTGCTGGTTGCTCCCTTCCCATGAGAGGGCGAACCCTTTTTTGGTGATGGCATGGCCATTTCCGCGTACGGTTCCAATCAAATAACAGGCGGTCAGTCGTGGAGGCTGACCTCGGATGCGGAACAGTTCGTGTCCTTTGAGATCCCGTAACGTTTCATTTTTTCCCACAGGCTCTTTCGGGAAATGCCAAGGGAGCTGGCGGCCCTGC
>JADFTO010000285.1 GCA_022560215.1 Pseudomonadota bacterium
CCCTGGTCGGCGAAGGAGTGGATACGGACGCCGTGGTCGCCCTGGCCCGGCCCTGGAACGGCGGCGCCACCCCCCCCGGCCCCCCCCCGCTCAAGCCCCTCGGTCAGCGCATCGCCGTCGCCGACGACGAGGCCTTCGCCTTCCGCTATCCCCTGGTGCTGGAGGGCTGGCGCGCCGCCGGAGCGGAGATCATCCCCTTTTCCCCCCTCGCCGGCGAAGGACCGGAGATAAGCGCCGATGCCGTCTACCTGCCGGGGGGGTATCCGGAGCTGCACGGGGGCCTCCTCGCCGCCAACCGCCGGTTCCTGGACGGGCTCGCCGCCGCCGCCGGACGCGGCGCCGCGGTGTTCGGGGAATGCGGCGGCTACATGGTCCTCGGCCGGGGCCTGGTGGACGCCGAGGGGAACCGTCACGCCATGGCGGGCCTCCTGCCCCTGGAAACCTCCTTCGACGATCCGGGGCTGCATCTCGGCTACCGGCGCGTGGTGCTGGCCGGCGGGGGACCGCTGGGCGCCGCCGGGGCCGCCTTCCGGGGCCACGAGTTCCACTACGCCCGGGTCCTCGGCGAAGGCCCGGGCGAGCCCTTGTTCACGGCCTCCGACGCGGCGGGCCACGATCTCGGCCCGGCGGGGCTGGCGGCGGGTCCGGTCATGGGCTCGTTCATCCACCTGATCGACCGGGAAGACGATGACTGAGACTCCCTTCTGGAAGCGCAAAACCCTGGACCAGATGACGGCCGGGGAATGGGAATCCCTTTGCGACGGCTGCGCCCGATGCTGCCTGGAAAAGCTGGAGGACGAGGACTCGGGGAATGTCAGCTATACCGAGGTGGCCTGCCGGCTCCTGGACACCGACGGCTGCCGCTGCACCGACTATGCCAACCGCTCCCTGCGGGTCGCCAGTTGCGTCACCCTGACGCCCCGGACCGTCGCCCGCTACGAGTGGCTGCCGTCCACCTGCGCCTACCGCCTGATCGCCGAGGGCAAGGACCTGGCCTGGTGGCATCCCCTGGTCTCCGGCGACCCCTCGAGCGTGCACCGGGCGGGAATTTCGGTCCGCGGGCAGGTGGTGAGCGAAAAAGAGGCTGGCGAGCTCGAGGATCACATCGTAGAGTGGCCGGAATAAACGATGACGAAATCCCCTAAACTCGCGAGCGGAGTCTTCGCTGCCGCCCTGACCCCCCTGACGGCGGACCTGTCGCCGGACGTCGCCCGGCTGGCCGGCCATTGCCGGTGGCTGCTCGACCACGGCTGCGACGGGCTGGCGGTGCTGGGCACCACCGGCGAGGCCAATTCCTTTTCCGTGGACGAGCGCCTAGCCATCCTGGAGGGCCTGGCCGAGGCCGGCATCCCAGGCCGCGCCCTGATGCCGGGAACCGGGTGCTGCGCCGTGCCCGACACGGTGAGATTGACCCGCCGGGCCGTGGAGCTGGGGGCGGCGGGGGTGCTGGTCCTGCCCCCCTTCTATTACAAGAACGTCAGCGACGACGGCCTGTTCGCCGCCTATTCCGAGGTCATCGAGAGGGTGGGCGATACCCGGCTCAAGGTCTACCTCTACCACTTCCCCCAGATGTCGGCGGTTCCCATCGGCTACGGCCTGATCGAGCGCCTTCTGGACCGCTATCCGGACACGGTTGCCGGCATGAAGGACAGCTCGGGAGATCTCGACAACATGACCGGCGCCGCCCGCGCCTTCCCCGGATTCGCCGTCTTCAGCGGCTCCGAAGAACTGTTTCTGCCCCTGCTCCGGGCCGGCGGCGCCGGGTGCATCACGGCCGTCAACAACGTGGCATCCCCCCTGGCGGCCCGGGTCTACGCCGGCTGGCGGGAGGGGAACGACATAGAGGCCGACAACGGCCTGCTGGTGGCCGTGCGCCAGGCCATCGTCCGCTATCCCCTGTCCGCGGCCCTGAAGGAGATCATGGCGCGCCTGACCGGCGACGGGGACTGGCGCCGGGTGCGCCCGCCCCTGAGACCGATGGAGGACGGGGACGCGGAGGCGCTCGCCGGCGCCCTGGACGACATCGGCTACACCCCGCCGCCGCCCCCTTGAGGGCGGCGCGGCCCCTGTCGATCACGGTCGCGGAAATCCTCCGCTATCCGGTCAAGGGCTTGGGCGCGGAAACCTTAGGCGAGGCCGCCCTGGTCCCGGGCGAAGGCCTGGCAAACGACCGCCGCTTCGCCATCGCCCACTCGGGCGGCGCCTTCGATGCGGACAATCCGGAATGGCTGCCCAAGCGCAACTTCCTCAACCTCATGACCGACGAGAAGCTGGCGGGGCTGCGGCTCATCTTCGAGCAGGAGCAGGGCCTTCTCGCCCTCACGGTGAGTGGCGAGCGGGTCGCCGAGGGGCGCCTGGACAAGCCTTCGGGCCTGGCCCCGGTGGAGCGCTTCATTGAGTCCTTCATGGCGGAGAAAGGGAGCCTGAGGATCGTCCAGGTGCCGGGACGGATGCTGTCGGACAGTCCCCAGGGCCTGGTCTCCATCATCAACACCGCCAGCGTCCGGGACATCGGGCGGGCGGCGGGCCGGGCGGTCGATCCCCGGCGCTTCCGCGCCAACATCCACCTCGAAGGCGGCACCCCGTGGGAAGAGCGGGACTGGCCCGGCCGGAGCTTGCGCATCGGGGCTGCCGAACTCCGCGTGGTCGACCCCATCAACCGCTGCGCGGCCACCTGCGTCGACCCCGAGACCGCGGCCCGCGACATGAACGTGCCCAGGATCCTCAAGCGCGCCTTCGGCCACGTGGAAACCGGCGTCTACGCGGAAGTCACCGAACCCGGGACCATCCGCAAAGGGGACCAAGTGGTCCTGATCTAGGCCTTCCCCTCTCCCTCCGCCACCAGCTCGGGATAGCCGAATAGGGCGGGCGTGCCCCCGGTGTGCAGGAAGACGG
>JADFTO010000085.1 GCA_022560215.1 Pseudomonadota bacterium
TCATCGCCGAGCTGTCCAGTCCCCTGGGCCTGCTGTCGGTGGTCAGGAGTCCCACTGTTCCCTTCCGCCACGCGCCGGGCCTGAGTCTCGCCGCCGACGCCACCCCGCCCGAGCAGCTGGGGGTGTTCACCGACGGCGGGGCCATGACCGCGATCACCCGCTACGATGGAAATCCCGGTCCCATCGCCTACCTGGACTACCAGTCGGCTGCCCTGCCCTATCACCTGCTGGAAAGTCCGCGCGTCCTGATCCTGGGCGCCGGCGGCGGGGCGGACGTGCTGTTGAGCCGGCTTCACGGGGCGCGGACCATCGACGCGGTGGAGCTCAACCCGCAAATGGTGGATCTGGTGCAGAGCGACTTCGCGGAATTCGCCGGCGGCATCTACACCTCCCCCGGCACCCGCGTCCACGTGGCCGAGGCGCGCAGCTTCGTCGCCGCCACGGACCGGCGCTTCGACCTGATCCAGGTCGCCCTGCTCGATTCCTTCTCCGCCGCCGCCGCCGGCATGCACGCCCTGAACGAGAACACCCTTTACACGGTGGAGGCCTTTCAAGGCTACCTGGAGAGGCTGGCGCCTGGGGGCATCCTCGCCATCACCCGGTGGCTGAAGCTGCCCCCGAGGGACAGCCTGAAGCTGTTCGCCACCGCCATCGAGGCCCTGGAGCGGCGCGGCATCGAGGACCCTGGCCGGCGGCTGGTCCTGATCAGGAGCTGGCGCACCACGACCCTGCTGGTCAGGAACGGGGCGTTCGCGGCCGAAGACATGGCGCGAGTCCGGGTCTTCTTGCGGGACCGATCCTTCGACGCCGCCTTCCTCCCGGGCATGGAGGATTGGGAAGCCAACCGCTACAACGTGCTTGATGAACCCTACCTGTTCGAAGGCGCCCGCGCCCTCCTGGGCCCGGGCAGGGAGCGGTTCTTGGAGGACTACAAGTACGACGTAGCCCCCGCCACCGACGACCGGCCCTATTTCTTCCACTTTTTGAAGTGGCGCGGCCTGGCGGAAGCGTTGAGCATGGGCGGCGGCGGGCTGGCACTGGTGGAATGGGGCTACTTGATCCTTCTCGCGGCCCTCGTCCAGGGGGCGGCGGCGAGCGCGGTCCTGATCCTCCTGCCCCTGGCGGCGCGCCGGCTCGGGAAGCCGGGGTTAGACGTCGCCGTCTATTTCCTGGGCCTGGGTTTCGCCTTCCTGTTCATCGAAATCGCCTTCATCCAGAAGTTCGTGCTTTTCCTGGGCCATCCCCTCTACGCCGTGGCGGTGGTGCTCAGCGCCTTCCTGGTATCCGCCGGGCTCGGCAGCGGCTTCGCGCCCCGGCTCGAACGGCGGCATGGCGGCGGGGCCATCCCCATCGCGGTGACCGGGATCGGGGCCGTCGCGGCCCTCTATCTGGTGGGGCTGCCGCCGCTGCTGGGCTGGCTCGCCCCCCTGCCCCAGGCTTTCAAGGTGGCGGCGGCCCTTGGCCTGGTGGCGCCGCTCGGCTTCTTCATGGGCATGCCGTTTCCCCTCGGCCTGGCGCGGGTCCAGGCCCGGTCGCCGGATTTGGTCCCCTGGGCCTGGGGGATCAACGGCTGCGCCTCGGTGATCAGCGCCGTGCTCGCCACCCTGCTCGCCGTACACCTGGGATTCACGGTCGTGGTGGTCCTGGCGGTGGGGCTCTACATCACGGCGGCGCTGGCCTTCCGGTGAAGGAAGCAAGGCGGGGCGCGTCCTTGGGGCTGTGTAATTTCCCATGCTGCGGCCCATCGGTTCTTTTCCGCGCCCGGCTGGTGTAGAATGAACCGCCCCCGCGAGGGACTTTGAGAGAATGCACATCAAGACTGCCTGGATCGTGGGACTGGTCCTCCTGGCCGCCGCCGATGTCCGCGCCGAGCCGCCCATCTGCACCTGCCGCTACGCCGGCCAGTCCTATCTGCTGGGGACCTGCGTTTGCATCGTGACGCCCAATGGGGCGCGCCGCGCTTGTTGCGATAAGGTGCTGAACAACACGTCCTGGAGCTTCAAGGGCGATACCTGTCCCCTCGCCGGGGCGCTACCCCTGGTCGCGGAGACGTCCCCGCCCGGGAGCCCCGAGGGAGGGACTCAAGCCCCCGAATCGAGCGGCAGGCCGGCCTCGGCCCAGGCGATGAGGCCGCCGGCCAGGTTGTAAGCCTCCGCCAGGATGCCCTGGGCCACCATGTATTGGCCCACCTGTCCGGAACGCAGCCCTTGGGCGCAGATGAAGACCACCTTCTTGCCCGAATCGGTGGGGATGCGCCCCGGGTCGAAAGCCGACATGGGCACGTGGAGAGCATCTCCGAGGCGCGCCTGGGCCAGTTCCTCGGCCTCGCGCACGTCCACCAGCAGGGCCTCGCCGTCGCTGACCCAGCGGTGCACGGTATCGGGCGGGATCTCGGAAAAGCCCGGCATGGCTCCAGCCTTCAACTGATCGGTAGCGCTGCTACATATGGGGCCCGTGATTGAAATTGCACCGCCTGAATTTATTCTATTCACATTACGTCTTACGTATTATATGATATGTATGATCAAGGGGTACAAGAACGCCAAGACGCGAAAAGTCCAGGAAACCGGCAAGCCCAAGGGGTTCCGGGGACTCGACGGGGAAAAGGCGGCGATCTTGATGGACATGCTGGATGTCACCTCAAGGCTCGACGAAATCAGCCCCCTTGCGGGAATCGGCTTGCATAAGTTGGTCGGCGACCGCAAGGGACAGTGGGCCATTAACGTTAACGGCCCTTGGCGAATCTGTTTTACTCCCGACAAGGACGAAGGGTGGCTCGATGTCGAAATCACCGACTATCACAAGGGATAGGGGGCGTCGGGAAATGGAGGAAATACCCATGCGTATTCCGGCGCACCCCGGCAAGCTGCTGGCCATGGAGTTGAAAGCCCGCAAGCTCAGCGCGACACGGCTGGCCCTTGAAATCGGCGTCCCGGCCAACCGGGTGACGGCCATCGTCAAGGGTGAGCGCGCCATTACGCCCGATACGGCGCTCCGTCTCGGCCGTTATTTCGGGACCGGTCCCGAGCTGTGGGCCAACATGCAGACCCGGCACGACCTGGGCGCCGCCCGGGCGCGCCTGGATAAGGAGATCGAGCGCACGGTCCGGCCCGCGCCCGCCGCGGGCATGCGGGCCCGTGGATAACGCCGTCCGCGTTTGCCGCCCCTCACCCCCCCTTGATGGGGGGGAAGACGGTGACGGCGTCGCCGTCGCTCAAGGCCGCGTCCTCCCGGTCGCCGGGCCCGATGGAGGTGCCGTTGACGATGGTCATGTAGGATTCGCCGCCGGGCAGGGCCAGCCTTTCCAGGACCCGGGCGACGGTGGCCCCGTCCTCGACATCGAGGGCGCCGCCCTCGCCCACCAGGGGTGAGCGGACGGCGATCAACTCGACGCTGATCCTCACGCCAGCCCCAGGCGGCGCAGCGTGGCGCTTTCGGGGACTCCGCCCGAGTCCCAGCCGCGGAGCCGGTAGTATTCGGGCAGCATCTTGTCCAGCTCGGCCACGTGGCCCTTGGCCGAGCCGCTGGCGGCGGGCTCCCTGAGGATGCGTTCGGGCAGGGTGTCGTCGGCCCCGGTCAAGCCGGCCATCAGGTTGAACTGGCGCTCCAGGTTCCAGATGCGCTCCCCCGTCCGGCGCAGGTCGTCCGCCGTCCAGTCCGAGCCGCAGGCCGGATTGAGCTGGGCCGCCACGTCTTCCATGGCGTTGTTGGGAAAGGCGCAAAGGCCGGAGGAATCGGTGGCCGCGATCTCGTCCTGGGAATCCTTGACGATCTTGGCCTTGCCGGCGGTGTCCAGGCGGGCGAAGTCGTCCTCGAAGGGGGCCGCCCGGAGGTGGCAGGCCCCCCGGTTGGAGGTGGCGTAGGCCAGCGCCATGCCCTGCATGGCGCGGCCGTCGTAGCCGGGGAATTCCTGGCCCTTGACGGTCATGGAGAATTCGGGGTGGCCGTACTTTTCGCAGAGGCGCTTGGAGCCCTGGCCCAGATCGGCGCCGAAGCCCTCGCCCCGGGCGGTCTGGTCCACCATGGCCACCAGGGCCCGGGCGGAGCCGAAGGGCAAGGGAAGGCCGCCGGTGTCCTTTTCCGTGATGGCCCCGGTCTCGAACAGCTCCATGGCCGCCGCCAGGGTGCCGCCGAACGAAATGGGGTCCATGCCGTGTTCGTTACAGACGAAGTTGGCGTAGGTGGCCGCTTCCATGTCGTCGACGCCGAGGAGGGGGCCGAGCGCGAAACCAGATTCGTATTCCAGGCCGCCGGACGGCCCGAGTTCCCGGTCCCGGACGCTGAAGTGCGTGGGATCGATCACCGAGATGCGTCCGCATCCGATGGTGCAGGCGAAACAGGCCTTGTTAGCTAGCAGGTTGGCCCGCCCGTCGGAGCGCCGCTTGGCCTTCATGGCGGCCGGATTCAGCTTGCCCGCGCCCTCGAACTGCACCTCGCGGCTGTTGCGGGTGGGCAGGCTGCCGTGGGCCTGGGTGACGTCGATCATGGCCAGCGTCCCCACCGAGGCGAGACGGGCCTTGCCCGGGGTTTCGTGCTTCTCCTTGGCCAGGGCGGCGGCTTCCATGAAGGCGCCCGGGTCGGCAACGGTGACGCCGCGGGTGCCCCTGACGGCCACCGCCTTCAGGTTCTTCGATCCCATCACGGCCCCGACGCCGGACCGTCCCGCCGCCCGGTCCAGGTCGTTCATGACGCAGGCGAAGCGGACTCCGGCCTCGCCCGCCCGGCCGATGGAGGCGACCCTGATCTGGGGGTCCTGGTGGCGCGACTTGAGAAGCGGCTCGGTCTCCCATACCGACTTGCCCCAAAGGTCCCGGGCGTCCAGGAGCCGGGCGCGCTCGTTCTCGATGAACAGATAGACGGGGGATTTCGAGCGGCCCTCGAAGATGATCATGTCCCAGCCGGCCATCTTGAGCTCGGCGCCGAAGTATCCGCCCGAGTTGGAACACGCGATGGCGCCCGTCAGCGCCCCCTTGGTGATCACCGAATAACGCCCCCCGGTGGCCGCCGACGTTCCGGTCAAGGGCCCGGTGGCGAAGATCAGGGTGTTCCCGGGCGACAGGGGGTCGGCCGCGGGGTCGCTATGCTCCATCATGTACTTGGTGCCGAGGCCCCGCTGGCCCAGGTAGGCATGCGCCCAGTCCATGTTGAGGGGAGCCCCCTCGCAGGTCCCGGCCGTCAGGTCCACGCGGAGGATTTGTCCCTGCCATCCCATGTCGATCCCTCCCCTTCGCGCCTATTCCGCGGCGGCCTTCACGATACGGGCGAAGATCCCGTCCAGTTCCCCCGCCATGGCGTCAAGATCGGCCGACCCGTAGGGCGCGAAGACGTGGCTCGGCAGGCGGTAGCTGAGCCTGGCGGTGCCGTCGGGGCGTTCGCTCAGGTAGAGGCGCAGCGGCGCCTCCACGCCGGCGGGGACGCTCGCCTTCAGCATGCGGACGGCGAAGTGGGGATTGAAGATCATGATCACCCGGTTGCCCGGTATGGTGACGCCGATGGATTTCGCCCCGCAGGTGGCGCAGGCGTTGCCGACGATCCCCATCTTGTTGGCCTTGATGGCGGCGGTCAGCTTCTTCACATAGGCGCCGAAGGGCTGCCCCGTATCGATCACTTGCGTGCCGGAGTAGGGCGCCGGGTTCCCGGCCCAGGCCGGGGCCGCCAGCAGTGCCAAAAGCATGGAGATGATTATCGTACGCATGGCTATATCCTTACACTCTTTGAACATGGGGAAACCTTGCCGGGAATTCCCGGAATTTTCTAATCACGATTCTGTCAAAATATCGCGCCAGAGACAACGACGACGCCCCCTGCCGTCAGACGGCGCGGGCGTGGCGTTGTTCGCCGCTCTCCAGGTAGGAGTCGAAGGCGGCGGCGACCAGGCGCACCAGGGGGCGGCAGGCCTCGGCCACGCGGACCCGGCGGCCGGCGACGGTGCAGATTCCGTCGGCCTCCAGGGGGGTCAGGCTCTCGATCTCCGCGTCCAGGGTGCCGGGATCGGTTCCGTGGTCCGCGCAGATCTCACCGACGTCGGCTTCCAGGTAGCACATCAGGCTCTCGATGACCTCGCCCCTGAGCGTGTCGTCGCGGCTTAAGGCGAGGCCGCGGGCGACGGGGAAGCGACCGGCCTCCACCGCCTCGCGGTAGGCCTTCAGCGGCGCCCAGTTCTGGACGAAACCCTGGGGCAGGGAGGAGATGGCCGAGGCGCCGAAACCGAGCAGGGTCGAGCTCTGGTCCGTGGTATAGCCCTGGAAGTTGCGCCGCAGCCGCCGTTCCTCCAGCGCCCGGGCGAGGCCGTCGCCGGGACGGGCGAAATGATCGAGGCCGATGCGCACGTAGCCGTGCCCGGCCAGCTTGTCGGCGGCCGTCTGGAACAGGTCCCAGCGCAGGCGGGGGTCGGGAAGCGCCTCTTCGTCGATCATCTTCTGGTGCTTTTTCATCCAGGGCACGTGGGCGTAACCGAAAACCGCCACCCGTTCCGGACCGAGCCCCACCGCGGTGTCCACCGTCTCGGCCATGCTGGCGGTGGTCTGGTGGGGCAGCCCGATCATGAGGTCCATGTTGATGGCGCCAATCCCGTGCTTGGCCAACCAGCCCATGACCCGCTCCGTGACCTGGAAGGGCTGGACCCGGTTGACCGCCGCCAGCACGTCCGGGTGGAAATCCTGGACGCCGATGCTGGCCCGGTTGACGCCGGCCCCGGCCAGGGCCCTGACGTAATCCTCGGTAGCCCCCCGGGGGTCGAGCTCGACCGCGATTTCGGCGCCGTCCGCGATGTCGAAGCGGGTTCGCAGGCGGTCCATGGCGCGCCGCCAGTCGTCGGTCCAGAGCATGGTCGGGGAGCCGCCGCCCCAATGCAGGTGCGCCGCCCGGAACCTGCCCGGCAGCTCGTCCGCGGCCAGGTCGATTTCCTTGTAGACTGCCTCCAGGTACTCGGCGACCGGCTGATGGCGCTTGACGATCTTGGTGTAGCAGCCGCAGAACCAGCACAGGGAATCGCAAAAGGGGACGTGGAAATAGAGGGACAGCGGCTGCTCCGGGTCCAGCTCGCCGAGCCAGCGGCGATAAACGCCGCCGTCCACGTCCCCGCCGAAGTGGGGCGCGGTGGGATAGCTGGTGTAGCGGGGCACGCGCGTATCGAACCTGGCGGCGATATCCGCCTTCATGAGCGGCTTCCCTTTTACCTCAAGGATAAGACAGGATAGCAGGCGGGCCGGTGCGGGCACTTGACGGAGATCAAGGAAACAATCATAGAATCATTGTAGAAAATCTCTATGTAAATGAAGACCCACACCCGGATTGGGCGAATTCGTCAATGAATCTGTCTCATGGACGGGTTGAAAAGGAGTTTCCGAATGATACGATCTAGCCTCGCCGTCGCGGCCGCGATTTCGCTAATGGTCGCTTTGCCTGGATTTCCGGCCCAAGCCGGCCACGAGCATGAGGGCAGGAAGGCGGCGGCCGGCCGGAGCAACCTCGTCATGCCGATCATGAATCCCATGCACGGCAAGAAGCTGTTCGTTTCCAAGGGATGCGTCACCTGCCACGCCGTCAACGGCGTCGGCGGCCATGACGCGCCGACCATGGATGTCCACGCCGAGATGAGAAACGTCAACCCCTTCGATTTCGCGGCCAAGATGTGGAACCACGCGCCCGGCATGCTCGCCGCCCAGGAGGAGGCCTTCGGCGAGACAGTGACCTTCCTCGGCTACGAACTGGCCGACATCATCGCCTTTGTCCACGACGACGAGGTCCAGCACACATTCCAGGAATCGGACATCACGCCGAAGGTCCGCTCCATGATGAACCACCACCACGAGGATGCGAGCTGAAATCGGTGTAGCCTGATTTTGGTATTCCTTACCCATGCTGTGCCGGGAATCCTCCCGGATCACAGGGGAAGGATCTAGCCAATGTAACTTAGCCGCCCCGGGCATATGGAATCACTCCAAGGACCGGGACGGTCTTTTATGTGGGCGCGAAAGCACCATATCTACGGTGTCTGGTTTATCTGGCACGTCTCCTCTCTCTTCGTGCACACCTGAGAGTCCCTAAATGACCTGCCGGGTCAGGCCCTCCCTTGGCTGGCAGGGCTTTCTCGTGGGTGTTGGCTCTCATTCGAGTCTGGTGGTGGAGTGCCGATTATGCTTTCGGTCTGAATGATGCGAGAAAATACGATCAATCCCGGTGACAAGTTCACTCGTGTCGAGAACTCCCGCACCGTCTGGGTCGTGGTGCGCGAAGCGGTGCTGGCGCAGGTCATGCCGCCGCACTTTCAGCTGGCCCATGCGATGATACGGTCGAGGACGATCATGATGTCGACTTCGGCCCTTCTGGATAAGAATCTGTTCAAGCGGATCGAGAATTAGAGCAACGCCCCCCTCAGCTGCACCCCCGGGCCCGGCCCCCGTCCGCCGCCACCCGGGGCAGGTCTTCCCAGCGCGTCGTGTAGTGGGGCGAGCGGCAGGCCTGGTTCATCCGCCAGCCCGGCCGCGCCGAGCCGTAGCGGATCAGCCCGCGCCCGAACTTGCGGTTGATCTCGTCGAAGGCCTTCATGAGGCGTCCGCCGCGCCCCGAGTCCCCGCCCGCGCCGAAGAGGGTCAGGGGCGCCCTTTCCTCGGCGATTAGCTCGAAGAGCAGCACGCCGGCCTTCTTGTAGCGCAGCCCGGGCCGGAAGATCCGCTCCAGGGCGGAAAGCGCCGCCCCGGTTATGTCGCCCGTGTGGCTGGTGGGAGAGGCGAGCGGCCGGGTGGCGGCGTCGTGGTACTGGGGCCCTGACTCCGCGAAGCGGTTGGTGTGGATGAAGACCGTGACGCCGCCGGCGAGCAGCCGGCCGCGGCGCAGCTTGGCCGCCGCCCGCGCCGCGAAGACGGAAACGGCGTCCCTGAGGGCGTCCAGCTCCTCCACCGGATGGGCGAAGGACCTGGACACGGTGGTGGTCTTTTTCTCCGCCGGCTGGGTCTCCAGGTCCAGGCACGCCGTGCCCCCGAGCTCGAGGACGGTCCTGGCGCCGCCGAGGCCCATGCGCTTCCTCGCCCAGCCGAGGGCGGCCGAGCGCAAATCCAGCGCCGTCAGGATGCCGCTGGCCTTCAGCATGGCGGCGTGGCGGCGGCCGATTCCCCAGACGTCCCCCACCTCCGTCCGGGCCAGGGCAACCGCTCGGGGGAAGGCGAACACGCCGTCGGGGGACCCCTTGGCGATGCCGGCGGCCAGCTTGGCCAGGGTCTTGGTCTCGGCGATCCCTATGGACACGGGAATCCCCGTCCAGCGGTGGATCTTGGCGCGGATTTCGCGGCCGTAACGGGCCGCGCCCCGGCGCCCCGCCCCGGCGATGTCGAGGAACGCCTCGTCGATGGAATAGACCTCCACGTCGGGGGCGAATTCGGCCAGCGAGGCCATCACGCGGCCCGACATGTCGCCGTAGAGGGCGTAGTTGGACGAATAGACCCGGACGCCGTGCTCCCTGATCAGGGGGCGCACCCGGAACAGCGGCGCCCCCATGGGAATGCCGAGCGCCTTCGCCTCCTCGGAGCGGGCGATGACGCATCCGTCGTTGTTGGACAGCGCCACCACCGGGCGGCCCTCGAGGGCGGGATCGAAAACCCGCTCGCAGGAGACGTAGAAATTGTTGCAGTCGACGAGGGCGAAGAGCCGCCCCTTCATCGCCGGTCGAAACGGCGGATGGAACTGGTCACCACGCCCCATATGGCGCAGTCGGCGCCGATCTCGATGGCGGGGAAGTCGGGATTCTCCGCCTCCAGGACCCACCCGGCGCCCTTCTTGCGGAGCCGCTTGACCACCAGTTCGCCCCCGACGGCGGCGACGACGATGCTGTCCGGCCGCGCCTCGATGCCGCGGTCGACGACCAGCAGGTCGCCGGAAAAAATTCCCGCCTCGATCATGGAGTCCCCTTCGACCCGGACGATGAAGGTGGCCGCGGGACGGCGGATGAGATGCTCGTTCAGGTCCAGTTTCCCCTCCACGTAGTCCTCGGCCGGCGATGGGAAGCCGGCTGGGACGGGGGCGGCGAGCACGGCCAGGGGCCGGGCG
>JADFTO010000086.1 GCA_022560215.1 Pseudomonadota bacterium
CCATGAAACGGCCTGTTTTCCAACGCTGGCGGCCTATGCCCGCTTATGGCTGATACTGTTGATAAACTCCCGAGAAAGTGGGCGTGCCGAAACAATGGTATCGGCACTACCCGGACTCAATCAGCGCCCCGGAACGACGGCCGCTTTCGCCCCTGAAGCCGACATTCGAGCCCGCCTAGCGCTTATCATGGCATCAAATTTCAAACTGAAACACTGCCGGGCAGGCGGCCGTATGTTTGACATTGGGACGATCTGTTATAATAGCCCGGCCCTGGGAGGGCTGCCTCGCCGGCAACCTGGGAAAAGGGGACGGGCGGTCATGAACAATGGTTCGGAACGGCGCGGCGCCGAGCGCTTCGAGACCTCACGGCCCTTCCACGCCACGGCCGATGGGGTGGAATTCGAGGGCCTGCTCAAGGACATCTCGGAAACGGGCGCGGCCCTCGAGATGACGTTCCCCCTGAAGGAGGGCCAGGTTCTCGAAATCGACATCGAGGACGCGGGCAAACTGACCGCCCGCGTCGCCAGGACGGCGGAGGGCCGCGCCGGCGTCCAGTTCACCAGATCCGCGAAGGACGCTTCCAGGGATGCCCTGGCCTACTTCGGCGTCGGGGAGGAAAAGGATCCCGTCGAGCGGATTCTCAAGATGATCAGATCCTGATTCCCCTCGGGTCATATCCCTTCCCTGGCCCTCCGCTTCGTCTATACTCTTTACTGGTAAACTCGGGGGCCCTCCATGAACGCCATCGCCTTCACCGCCTCCACCAACCTGGAGGAGGCGCGAGACGCGGAAAAGCGCCTCAAGGCCCGCTACGGCCACGTACCGCCAGAGGAAGCCGACGTCATCGTGGCCCTGGGCGGCGACGGTTTCATGCTGCGCTCCCTTCACCGCTTCATGGACCACCCGGCGCCCATCTTCGGCATGAACCGGGGGTCCGTCGGCTTCCTGATGAACGCCTATTCCGAAGACGGCCTGACGGAACGGCTGGCCAATGCCAAGCCCATCGACCTGCATCCCATCAAGATGAAGACACGGGACATCGACGGAGCGGAACGCGAGGTGCTGGCCATCAACGAGGTTTCCCTGCTGCGCCAGACCCGGCTGGCCGCCAAGATCCGCATCCAGGTGGACGGCATCGTCCGCATGGAGGAACTGATCTGCGACGGGGTGATGGTGGCAACCCCGGCGGGCAGCACAGCCTACAACCTGTCGGTGCACGGCCCCATCTTGCCCCTGGGCGCGGGGCTGCTGGCGCTGACCCCCATCAGCGCCTTCCGTCCGCGCCAGTGGCGGGGGGCGCTGTTGCCTGAATCCGCCACCGTCACCTTTCACGTCCTTGACGCCGCCGAGCGTCCGGTCAGCGCCGTGGCCGATTACACCGAGGTGCGCCAGGTCGTGCGGGTGAGCGTCAACGTCGAGAGCGGCCTGTCGCCGAGGCTGCTGTTCGATCCCGAACACAACCTGGAAGAGCGCATCATCAAGGAACAGTTCCTGCCGTGAAAGAAGACTCGATGCGGGCCCGTCTGCCGGCGGCGTCCCGCGTCACGGCCGTGGGGCTGACGATTTGTCTCGGCGCCGTGGGCGGCATCCTGTTCGCTTTTCTGAACATGCCCATGGCATGGCTGATCGGCGCCATGTGCGTGACCACCATAGCCGCCCTCTCAGGCGCCCCCCTGCAACGCTCGGGCCGCCTGTTCAGGGCCATGATCGCGGTCCTCGGCGTCATGCTCGGCGGCGCTTTCACCCCCGATGCCCTGGAGCGGGCATATTTGTGGATGGGGAGCATCACGGCGCTCCTTGCCTATGTGTCGGTGGTGGCCCTTTCCATCGCCCTGTTCCTGCGCCGCTATTTCGGATTCGGGCGGATCACGGCCTATTTTTCGGCGACGCCGGGGGGATTCAGCGTCATGGTCCTGTTGGGCTCGGCCATGGGCGGCGACGAGCGCACCATAAGCCTGATGCACAGCGTCAGGCTGCTGCTCACCGTCTTGATCATCCCTTTCTGGTTCCGCCTGTTTCAGGGATACGAGCCCGCCGGCATGAGCGTCCTGAGCCGGGACGCGGACATCGCCCTGGCCGATACCGGCATCCTGATCGTCCTGGCCGTCGCCGGCCTGTATGGGGGACGCTTCCTGCGCCTGCCCGCCGCCTACCTGGTCGGCCCCTTGCTGCTGAGCGCGGGGGCCCATCTGATCGGGTTGACCGACGCCACGCCCCCCGGGGTGCTGGTGGCCACCGCCCAGGTGGTCATCGGGACCGCCATCGGGTGCCGCTTCATCGGCGTCTCCGTCCGCCGGGTGCTCAACACCCTGATGCTGGGCGCGGCGGTGACCCTGTTCATGTTGTCCACGGCCGCTGCCCTAGCCTACGTCCTGGCCGAGGCCACCGGCCTGCCGTTCGAGGCCCTGATCCTTGCCCTGTCGCCGGGCGGCGTGGCCGAGATGAGCCTGATCAGCCTGTCCATGGACATCGACACGGCCTTCGTCACCACCCATCACGTGACCCGCATCATGTTCCTGGTGTTGCTGGCGCCGGTGGCCTACCGGATGATGTCCGGCTTCGGCAAGGACCCGCCGCAAGGGGACTGATGGTAACGGCCAGATTCTGCCTCTGGCCGCTCAAGCGCCGCGCGGGCTTATCGCATGTTTCCACTTACGTGAAAAATGCTCTCAGCCGTGGTCGGCGCCGACGGCCTCGGCGACGGTGGAAAAGCCGTCGGCGCGCAAATGGCCGGCCAGCTCCCGCTTGATGCGGTTGACCAGCCCGGGGCCGTGAAAGACCAGGGCCGTGTAGAGCTGCACCAGGGAGGCGCCGGCGCGAATTTTGGCGTAGGCGTCGGCGCCGCTCGCCACCCCGCCGACGCCGATCAGGGGCAGCCTCCCCCCGGTCAGCCGGTACATGTCCGCCAGAACCCGGGTGGAGGGGACGAACAAAGGGGCGCCGCTCAAGCCCCCGGCCTCGCCCCGCCGCCGGCCGCTGAGGCCGGGGGGCCTCTCGATCGTGGTGTTGGTGGCGATCAGCCCGTCGATGCCGGACTCCAGCGCCACCTCGGCGATGACACCTAAGTCGTCCCCGGTCAGGTCCGGGGCGATCTTGAGCAGGACCGGCGGCTCGGCCCCGCCTTCCCGCCTGGCCGCGAGGACGGCCTGGAGCAGGGCCTCGAGGGGCCGGCGTCCCTGGAGCGCGCGCACCCCGGGCGTGTTGGGGGAGGATACGTTGACCACCAGGTAATCGGCGAGCCCGGCCAATGCCCTCGCCCCTTCCGCGTAATCGGCGGCGGCGTCCGCGCTGTCCCGGTTGACCCCGAGGTTGACCCCGACGATGCCACCGGCCGGGCGCGCCCGGAGACGCCCGGCCACCGCTTCCAGTCCGTCGTTGTTGAAGCCTAAGCGGTTGATCACGGCCTGATCGCGGGACAGGCGGAACAGCCGGGGCCGCGGGTTGCCCGCCTGGGGCCGGGGGGTGACGCTGCCCGCCTCGACGAATCCGAAGCCGAGCGCCAGGGCCCGGTCCGGGACCTCGGCGTTCTTGTCGAATCCGGCGGCCAGGCCGACGGGGTTTGGGAAGTCCCTGTCCCACAGGCGGAGGCGGAGACACTCGTCCTCGAAGGGCTCAATCCCGGGGACCAGGCCCCATTTCAGGGCCCGGATGGTCAGCCCGTGGGCGGTCTCGGGATCCAGGAGCCGGATCAGGGGGCCGATCAAGCCGTAGGCCAAGGCGTCCTCCTCCCCTTCCCGCCGGGCGGCCCCGGATAGAATTCACAGGTCCCCTCCCAATCGCCTCGCCGGCAGGTGTGGCAGGCGTGATAGATGGGTTCGGCCGTCATGGTGGTCGAGTCCTAGGTCCTGTTGACAGTTAACGGAATATCAATGGTCGGTGTGATTCAAGCAAGACCGGTGAAACTTGAGGGAGCCGGTCTTGGCGGCGCATGTTGACTTGACGGCGCCGGTGCGTGTAAACGAATCAGACGGTCGCCGGGCTTGCCGCACGCTCGCCGGCGACGTTTGATAATGGTCGAGGCGATGGCTGACAGGCCCCTTTCCCCCCACCTACAGATTTACCGTCCCCAGATTACTTCTGGCGTTTCGATTCTCCACCGCATCACCGGCGTCGGGCTCGCCTTCGGCATGCTGGCGGTGGTCTATTGGATCGGCTCCGCCGCCTATGGTCCCGAAACCTACGCCCGGGCGCAGGAGGTCCTTGGGTCCTGGTTCGGCCGGCTTTGCCTGTTCGGATTTTCCGTCTGCCTGTTCTATCACCTCAGCAACGGTATCCGGCACCTGTTCTGGGACATCGGCTGGGGTTTCGAGAAGAGCCAGGTCGATGCATCCGGGATCGCCGTAATGGTGGCTACCGTCGTCCTGACGGCGCTCGCCTGGCTTGCCTCCATGGCCTTGTAGGGGAGGAGGGGTAATGAACATGCGAAGCCCCCTCGGCCGCGTCCGCGGCCTCGGTTCCGCCAAGGAAGGCACGGGAACCTGGTTCGCCGAACGGCTCACCGCCCTCGCCCTGATCCTGCTCTCCCTTTGGTTCGTCGCCGTCGTGATTGCCGGCCTCGACGCCGACTACGCGGCCATGAAGGCATGGATGGCCCGGCCCGGGAACCTGACGCTGATGGTCCTGCTGCTCGGCTTCGCCTTCTGGCACATGGCCCTTGCCCTGACCGTGGTCATCGAGGACTACGTGCACAACAAGCCCGTGGAGATGGCCGCCATCATCGCCGTCAAGCTGGGCTCGCTGCTGCTTGGCGTCTTTTCCATCGTCGCCGTCCTCAAGATCGGCGTCGGCGGCTAGCATCCCATGGGCAAAACCTACGAGATCACCGAACACGTCTATGACGTCGTCGTCGTCGGCGCCGGGGGCGCCGGCCTGCGCGCCACGCTCGGCATGACGGAAGCGGGCCTGAAGACCGCCTGCATCACCAAGGTCTTCCCGACGCGCAGCCACACCGTCGCCGCCCAGGGCGGAGTCAGCGCGGCGCTCGGCAACATCAACGAGGACAAGTGGCAATGGCACATGTACGACACGGTCAAGGGCTCCGACTGGCTCGGCGACCAGGACGCCATCGAGTACATGTGCCGGGAGGCCATCCCCTCGGTCGTCGAGCTTGAACACTACGGCCTGCCCTTTTCCCGCACGCCCGAAGGCAAGCTCTACCAGCGCACCTTCGGCGGACAGACCCGGAATTACGGCGAAGGACCCGTGGAAAGGGCGTGCTGCGCCGCCGACCGCACGGGCCACGCCATGCTCCATACCCTCTACCAGCAGTCCCTGAAGCACGAGGCCGAGTTCTTCATCGAGTACTTCGCCATCGACCTGATCATGGACGCCGACGGCGCCTGCCGGGGCGTGGTCGCCTGGAACCTGGACGACGGCTCGATCCACGTCTTCCGCGCCCATATCACCGTGCTGGCCACCGGCGGCTACGGGCGGGCCTACTTCTCCTGCACCTCGGCCCATATCTGCACGGGCGACGGCAACGGCATGGTGGCCAGGGCCGGCCTGCCCCTGGAGGACATGGAGTTCGTCCAGTTCCATCCCACGGGGATCTACGGATCGGGCTGCCTGATCACGGAAGGCGCCCGCGGCGAGGGCGCCTACCTCACCAATTCGGAAGGCGAGCGCTTCATGGAGCGCTATGCCCCCTCGGCCAAGGACCTGGCCTCTAGGGACGTGGTCAGCCGGGCCATTACCGTGGAGATCCGCGAGGGCCGGGGCGTCGGCGAGAACAAGGACCACGTCTTCCTCCATCTGGAGCATCTCGACGCCGAGATGCTGCAACACCGGCTGCCGGGAATCTCCGAGACCGCGAAGATTTTCGCCGACGTCGACGTCACCCGCGAGCCCATCCCCGTCATCCCGACCGTGCACTACAACATGGGGGGCATCCCGACCAACTATCACGGCGAGGTGCTGCGCCCGACCGATGACGACCCGGACGCCATCTGCCCGGACCTGATGGCCATCGGGGAATGCGCCTGCGTCTCGGTGCACGGGGGCAACCGGCTGGGCACGAATTCCCTGCTCGACATCATCGTTTTCGGCCGCGCCGCGGCCTTCCGCGCCGGAGAGCTGATCGAGAAGGGGAGGCCGCAGAAACCCGCGCCCAAGGACGCGGCCGATAGGGCCCTGGACAGGTTCGACCGCCTGCTGAACGCGTCCGGCTCGCTGAGGACGGCCGAGATCCGGCTCGACATGCAGCGCACCATGCAGGACAACGCCGCCGTGTTCAGGACCCAGGAAATCCTGGAAGAGGGCTGCCGGAAGATAGACCAGGTGTGGGCGAGCCTGGCCGATATCCGCCTCAGCGACCGCTCCCTGATCTGGAACTCGGACCTGGTGGAGGCCCTGGAGCTGGAGAACCTGATGGCCTGCGCCAAGACCACCATGGTTTCGGCCGAGGCGCGCAAGGAAAGCCGCGGCGCCCACGCCCGCGAGGACTTTTCCGCCCGGGACGACGAAAACTGGATGAAGCACACCCTCGCCTATATGGACGACAAGGGCCGGGTGAGGCTGGCCTACCGGCCCGTGCACAAATACACGCTCACCGACGAGGTCGACTACATCGAACCCAAGGAACGGGTCTATTGAGGAATGGTTGAGTTCACCCTTCCAGCCAACTCCAAGGTCGCCCGCGGCAAGACCCACGGGGCCCCCGACGGCGCCAAGAACGTCAGGGTATTCAAGATCTACCGCTACGACCCCGACAGCGGGGACACCCCCCGCCTGGACAGCTTCGAGGTGGACATGGACCGCTGCGGGCCGATGGTCCTCGACGCCCTGATCAAGATCAAGGACGAGGTCGACCAGACCCTGACCTTCCGCCGCTCCTGCCGGGAGGGGGTTTGCGGGTCCTGCGCCTTCAACATCGACGGCACCAACACCCTGGCCTGCATCAAGCCCATCGCCGAGATCAAGGGCGAGGTCAAGATCTACCCCTTGCCCCACATGCCGGTGATCAAGGACCTGGTGCCCGACCTCACCAACGCCTTCGCCCAGTATGCCTCGATCGAGCCGTGGCTGCAGGCGGACACTCCGCCGCCCCCCTTGCGCGAACGCCTCCAAAGCGAAGACGAAAGGGCCGAACTGGACGGCCTTTGGGAATGTGTCCTGTGTTTTTGCTGCACCACCAGTTGCCCCAGCTACTGGTGGAACGGGGAACGGGGGTTTCTGGGGCCGGCCACCCTGCTCCAGGCCTACCGCTGGATCGCCGACAGCCGCGACGAAAACACGGGCCGGCGTCTCGACGAACTGGAGGACCCGTTCCGGCTCTACCGCTGCCACACCATCATGAACTGCACCAGCACCTGCCCCAAGGACCTCAATCCCGGCAGGGCCATCGCCAAGATCAAGGGGGCGCTCGTGCGCCGCCGTTGAGGGTCCGCCGAGGGGATCAGGCGAGGTCGATGGTGCCCTCGATATCCTTGCTCAGGCCGAGCGCCTCAAGGCTGATGGTCGCCCGCGCCACGAGCTTTTCGTCGCCCTTGAGGCGCCCGTCGGCGATGGCCGCGCGAACCGCCATTTCGATTTCGCGCTGGGCGTTGACCCCCACTTGTTTCAGGAACTTGCGGACCTGCATGTTGAATATGTCTTCGTCCATGACCGTCTCCTAGTTCTGTTTGGGTGGATGACTTTTCTCTTCGGTCCTGCCGCCTTCCCTGAGACGCCGCACCAGGCGCGGCAGGAAGGCGACGATGGCGACCAGGCCGAGGGCGATGAGTCCCGTCTGCACGGCGTCCTCGCCGCCGGACAGGGCCTCGCGTCCGGCATGGCCGAGATAGGTGTAGGCGATGCCCGCCGGCGTCATGCACACCAAGGACGTGACCACGTAGTGAAGCAGGCGGATGCGGGTGAGGCCGAGGGCGTAATTGAGCATGTTGAACGGAAACAGGGGAATCAGCCTGACCAGGGCCACGAACCGCCAGCCCTCGTCCTCCACGCCGGCGATCAGGCGGGCGAGCCGGCCGCCGGCCTTCTTGGCCACCCAGTCCGAGGCCAGGTAACGGGCCGCGAGAAAGGCCAGCGTGGCGCCTATGGTGGCGCCCAAAAGGTTGACCACCGAGCCCCAGACGGGGCCGAACAGGGCGCCGCCGGCGAGCGTGATGATGGAACCGGGCAGGAACAGGACCGTGCCCACGGCATACAGCGCCACGAACACGGCCGGGGCGAGGATGCCGAAGGAATGCACCCAGGCCCGGAGTTCGTCGATCTCGAAGCGGTCCCGGTAGGCCACGGCCAGGGCCACGGCGATGGCCAGGACCGCGGCGAGGAGGAGGCGCGATGCCGTCTTTCCGGTCATCGGCGGGGGCGGCGTCCTGGATGGCGTGCCCCGGGACGGGCAGGGGAAAGCCGCCTAAACGCCCTCGACTCGGCGCCCGGGATGATCGCCGCTCCGCCGGCCATGGCCGCGTCCTTCCCTTGACCATCGGGTGCCCCTTAGACGGCATAGGATCGGTTTTGCCGGCCAGGGTCAACACCCCTCGGTGAAATGCCGCCGGCGGAGCTCGGCGGCGGCCATTCCCGGCGCCGCCCTCCCCTGCTAATGTCGCCCGCGGCGTAGAGTGATGGGACAGGCAGGGGCATGGACCTCCATCGTCAACTCCTGATGCGGGCCGAACAGGGCCGGCCCTTGCGCGTCGGCCTCATCGGGGCCGGCAAGTTCGGCTCCATGTTCCTGGCCCAGGCCCCGAGGATCCCGGGCCTGCATGTCCTGGGCGTGGCCGACCTTTCCGTATCCAGGGCCGAGAAAGCGCTGGCCACCGCCGGCTGGCCGAAGGAGCGCTTCAGTGCCCCTTCCTTCGCCAAGGCCCTGGACCAGGGCTCCACCCATGTCACCGATGACGCCGAGGCCTTGATCAACACCGGCGGCATGGAAGTGGTGATCGAGGCCACCGGCGCGGTGGAGGCCGGCATCCGGCATGCCACGGCCTGCATCGACAGGGGCCGCCACGTGATCATGGTCACCGTGGAGGCGGACGCCCTGGTCGGGCCCCTGCTGGCCCAGCGCGCCCGGCAGGCCGGGGTCGTCTATTCCCTGGCCTACGGCGACCAGCCCGCCATCATCTGCGAACAGGTGGATTGGGCCAGGGTGTCGGGATTCGAGGTGGTGTGCGCGGGAAAGGGCACCAAGTACCTGCCCGAGTACCATGCCTCGACCCCGGACTCGGTCTGGGACCACTACGGCCTGACGGCCCGCCAGGCGGCCGCCGGGAACATGAACCCGAAGATGTTCAACTCCTTCGTCGACGGCACCAAGTCGGCCATAGAGATGGCCGTCGTCGCCAACGCCACGGGATTGACGCCGGCGCCCGAGGGCCTGGGCTTCCCGCCGGCCGGGTCGGCCGAGCTGGCCCACGTGTGCCGTCCCCGCTCCGACGGCGGGACGTTGAACCACAAGGGCACGGTCGAGGTGGTCTCGAGCCTCCATCGGGACGGCTCCCAGGTGGCGGGGGACCTGCGCTGGGGAACCTATGTCACCTTCGAGGCGTCGAGCAGCTACGTCAGGCGCTGTTTCTCCGAATACGGCATCGCCACCGACGACAGCGGGCGCTATGCGGCGCTCTGGCGGCCCCATCACCTGATCGGGCTGGAGCTTGGCCTATCCGTCGCCTCCGTCGGCCTGTTGGGGCTGGGCACCGGCGCCGCCGACGGCTTCCGGGCCGACGTGGTGGCCACCGCCAAGAAGGGCCTGGAGGCAGGCCAAGTCCTGGACGGCGAAGGCGGCTATTCGGTCTATGGCAAGCTGATGCCGGCCCGGGATTCCCTCGACATGGGGGCGCTGCCCATGGGCCTCAGCGACGGCGCCCGGCTGAAGACCCACATCGCCAGCGGACAGGTGATCAGGCGGGCGGACGTGGAATTGGACGAGGAGGCGCCGGCGCTCCGCTTCCGCCGGGAGATGGAGGCGGCGGTCGACGGCGGCGGCGCCCC
>JADFTO010000087.1 GCA_022560215.1 Pseudomonadota bacterium
CTTGATGCTCATGTTCTTGAAGAAGCGATTGTCGTAGTAGTCGGTGGCGATTTTGAACGCTTCGCAGTGCTGCCGGGCCTTGGCCATTAGCTCGCGACTCTGCCGCTCGCCCGCCGAAAGAAAAATCTGCGTCCGTCGCCGCGCGAGGCCACGAAGAACCCTCCGCAGCGATGTGGTAAAACTCTTCCCCGTCTGCCGCGCCCAGCAGCACCACCGAGAGGACGGCCAGCCATGGGACGGCGCGGAAAAAAACGTTCATCTGGCGGCGTGAAACCTCCTTCAAGACCGGCCCCCCGTGACCGGCGCAAGCCTACCCACGGGGGCGGGGCGAGTAAACCGCCCGATGGCGGGTTGTTCGTGGTGGCGACCCCCATCGGCAATTCGGGCGACATCACCTTGCGGGCCCTGGATGCCCTGCGCAGCGCCGACGTGATTGCCTGCGAGGACACCCGGGTCACCGCCCGGCTGCTGGCCATCCACCGGATCGGGACGCCGCTGGTTCCCTATCACGACCACAACGCGGCCCGGATGCGCCCGGTCCTGATCAAACGCCTTAAAAAAGGCGAAACGGTGGCGCTGGTGTCGGACGCGGGAACGCCCCTGGTGTCGGACCCCGGCTACAGGCTGGTCCGGGCCTGCATCGAAGACGGCCTGGCCGTCACCGCGCTCCCGGGCGCGTCCGCGGTCCTGCCCGCCATCGTGCTCTCGGGCCTGCCGACGGACCGCTTCCTGTTCGCCGGCTTCCCGCCCGCCCGCGCCGCCGCCAGGAGGCGGGCGCTGGAAAGCCTGGCCGCCGTCCCGGCCACGCTTGTTTTCCTCGAATCGCCGAGGAGGCTCGCCTCCTCCCTCGCCGACATGGCCGAAACCCTGGGACCCCGCGAGGCCGCCGTGACGCGCGAGATGACCAAGATGTTCGAGGAGGTGCGGCGCGGCGCGCTGCCCGAGCTGGCCGCCCACTACGCTGAGTCCGGCCCGCCCCGGGGCGAGGTGACGGTGGTGGTGGCGCCGCCCGGGGACCGCGTCTGCGACCCCGACGAGGTGGACCGGCTGCTGACCCAGGCCATGGCGGACGGCACCTTGCGCGACGCCGCCACCCGGGTCGCGGCCGCCACCGGCCTCCCCCGGCGCCGGGTCTACGCCCGCGCCCTGGAACTCGGGCGCCGCCGGCCATGACCGGCGCGCGCAAAAGGCGGGCCTGGGCGCTTGGCCGCCTGGCGGAAAGTTTGTGCGCCTGGCACCTTCGATTCCGCGGCTACCGCATCCTGGCCCGGCGCTTCCGCTCGCCGCTGGGCGAGATCGACATCGTGGCCCGGCGCGGCAACACCTTGGCCGTGGTCGAGGTCAAGGCCCGCGCCGATGCGGCCCAGGCCATGGACTCCCTGGGCCCCCGCCAGCGGGGCCGCATCCAGCGCGCCGCCGAGGTCTTCATCGCCGCCAGGCCGGCGCTGGCCGGCATGGACGTCCGCTTCGACGTCATGGTGGTGACGCCCTGGCGGCCGCCGGCCCACATCATGGACGCCTGGAGGCCCTAATACCTTGGTATTAATCCGCCCTGGCATTTTCGGCACCGACGGGAGATAGTGATTCCGATGATGCCCCTGCAAAGAGTCCTGCCTGTGAAACGGTTGTTGATCTGGCCCTTGATGGCGTTCTGGCTTTCCGGCTGCGCCGGCGTCGTGGTCGGCGCCGGGGCCACCACGGGCGTCGCCGCCTATCAGGAAAGGGGCATCGAGGGGGTGGCCAAGGATCTGCAGATCGAGTCCCGGATCATCGGCAACTGGTTCCAGTTCGAACACACCCTGCCCACCAAGGTGAGCGTGGAGGTCTACGAGGGCCGGGCCCTGCTGACGGGCGCCGTCAGCGACCCCAAGATCAGGGCCGACGCCGTCCGCCTCGCCTGGAAGGCCCTCGAAGTCAAGGAGGTTCTCAACGAGATCCAGGTCACGGGCCCAGGCGACATCTTCGACTTCGCCCGGGATTCCTGGATCACTACCCAGCTGAAATCCAAGATCACCTTCGACGAAAACATCCTGGCCATCAATTACGTCATCGAAACGGTCAACGGCATCGTCTACCTGATCGGCATCGCCCAGGACCAGGCCGAACTGGACCGGGTGATTGCCCATGGCCGCAACCTGAAGCGGGTCAAGAAGATCATCAGCCACGTGCGCCTGAAGGGGGCGTCATGAACCCGACCCGCGCCGTGCGCTCCCAACTGGTCCGCATCGGCGCCGCGCCCGACGGCGACATCGACCTGGCGGAGGCTGCCCTGGTCCTGGCGTCCATGGAGCGCCCCCGGGCCGCCATCGAACCCTACCGCCGGCACTTGGCCAAGCTGGTGGCCGAGGTGGCGGCCTATGCCGGGACCGAGGAGCCGGGCGGCCCCGGGCTCCCGGCCGAGGCCCTGCGCCAGGTCCTGGCCCGGCGCTACGGATATATCGGGGCGGAGGATTGCGCAGAGGAAGACGCCAACCTGATGCGGGTCATCGACCGCCGCCGCGGCCTGCCCGTGGCGCTCGGCATCATCTACATCCACGCGGCCCGGGCGCTGGGCTGGACCATCGACGGCATCGGCTTTCCGGCCCGCTTCCTGGTCCGCCTGCAGGTGGACTCCCGGCGCCTCATCCTCGATCCCTTCGCCGGCGGCCGGGTGCTGGCGCCGGAGGACATGCGGGCGCTGTACAAGGCCCTGGCCGGCAACCAGGCCGAGCTCACCCCCGCCCACTACCGGGCGCTGGGCAACCGGGACATCCTGGTCCGCCTGCAAAACAACGTGAAATCTCGGCTTCTCGGGGAGAAACGCCTGGAAGAGACGCTGGGTGCCATCGAGGCCATGCTGCTTTTCGCCCCCGGCGAGGCGGCGCTGTGGCGCGAGTCCGGGGTCATCAACGCCCGCCTGGACAAGGTGGATGCCGCCGTGGCGGCGCTGGAGGAATACCTGCGCCGGGACACCGGCGACGACGCCCGCTACCGGGCCTCCGCCCTGCTCCAGGAACTCAGGAGCCGGCTGGGCTAGGGCCATTCCCTCTCGGCGGCCCCGGCCCGCGCCCCCCGAAATCGATACAACGCCGCCCCGGCGGCGAGCTATAGTGCAGCGACCCGGCCGGCTTTAAGGGGAAGAGCGCCCATGGCCTTATCCGTGGCCATCCAAATGGACCCCATCGAGTCCATCGACATCGACGCCGACAGCACCTTCGTGCTGGCGCTCGAGGCGCAGCACCGCGGCCACGCCCTTTACCATTACCTGCCCCGGGACCTGACCCTGGACGGCACCCGCCTGATCACCCGGGCCAGGCCCCTGGAGGTGCGCCGCCAGCGGGGGGATCACTTCACCCTCGGCCCCGAAGAGGAGATAGAGCTCGCCGAGCTTGACATGATCCTCATGCGCCAGGACCCCCCCTTCGACATGGCCTACATCACGGCCACCCACCTGCTCGAGCACGTGCACCCGGGGACCCTGGTGGTCAACGACCCGGCCCACGTGCGCAACGCGCCGGAAAAGCTTTTCGCCACCCTGTTTCCCGGCCTCATGCCGCCCACCATCATCACCGCCGACCGCGCCCGCATCGACGCCTTCCGGGCCCAGCACGGGGACATCATCGTCAAGCCCCTCTACGGCAACGGCGGCGCCGGCGTCTTCCACATCGCCCCCGGCGACGACAACCTGAACGCGCTCACCGAGATGTTCTTCGCCGCCTCCAGTGAGCCCCTCATGGTGCAGGCCTACTTGGGCGCGGTGCGCGCCGGCGACAAGCGCATCGTGCTCATCGACGGGGTGGCCGCGGGCGCCGTCAACCGCATCCCGGCGCCGGGCGAGGCCCGGGCCAACCTGCACGTCGGCGCCAAGCCGGTGAAATCGGAACTGGACGCGAGAGACCGGGAGATCTGCGCCGCCATCGGGCCGTCCCTGAAGGAACGCGGCCTGATCTTCGCCGGCATCGACGTGATCGGGGGCTACCTGACGGAAATCAACGTCACCTCGCCGACGGGGCTGCAGGAGATCAACCGCTTCGACGGCGTCTCCCTGGAATCCCAGATGTGGGACGCCATGGAGGCCCGCTTCGCCGAAACCCGGGGTTGAGGCGGCACTCCTTTTTTAATCCAAGTGGCGTTCGGCGGGCCCGCCCCCTACACTGCCGGCAATCAGCGGGAGGGGGAACTCATGGTGGCGCGGGTCAACACGGTGGCCTTCCATGGCATCCGGGTCATGGACGTGGACGTGCAGGTGCAGATGGCGCCGGGACTGCCCACCTTCACCGTGGTCGGGCTGCCCGACAAGGCGGTCACCGAAAGTCGGGAGCGGGTGCGCGCCGCCTTGACCTCCATGGGCCTGGCTCTGCCGCCGAAGCGCATCACCGTCAACCTGGCGCCCGCCGACCTGGTCAAGGAGGGCAGCCACTTCGACCTGCCCATCGCGCTCGGGCTGCTGGCCGACATGGGAGTCCTGCCATCGGAAGAGATCGCCGGCTACGCGGCCTTGGGCGAGCTGGCCCTGGACGGAGACCTGAGTCCGGTCACCGGCGTCCTGCCGGCGGCCATCCACGCCAATGGCCGGGACCTGGGCCTCATCTGCCCCGCCCAGCAGGGGCCCGAGGCGGCGTGGGCGGGGGAGCTGGACATCCTGGCGCCATCGAGCCTGCTGGCGCTGATCAATCACTTCAAGGGCACCCAGGTGCTCACGGCGCCCGAGGCGCGCCTCGTCGAGGACGACGCCGGGCTCCCCGACATGGCCGAGATCAAGGGCCAGGAGACCGCCAAGCGGGCCCTGGAGATCGCCGCCGCCGGGGCCCACAACCTGCTCATGGTGGGGCCGCCCGGGTCCGGCAAGTCCATGCTGGCGGCCCGCCTGCCGGGCCTGTTGCCGCCGCTGGACCCGGCCGAGACCCTGGAGGCCAGCATGATCCACAGCCTGGCCGGGAACTTAGGCTCCGAAGGCCTGATCCGCCGCCGGCCCTTCCGCGATCCCCATCATTCGGCCTCCATGGCGGCCCTGGTGGGGGGCGGCCCGCGCGCCCGGCCCGGCGAGGTGTCCCTGGCCCATCTCGGCGTCCTCTTCCTGGACGAGTTGCCCGAGTTCCAGCGCGCCGCCGTGGACGCGCTGCGCCAGCCCCTGGAAACGGGCCGCACCACCGTCGCCCGGGCCAACGCGCACGTCACCTATCCGTCGCGCTTCCAGCTCATCGCCGCCATGAATCCCTGCCGCTGCGGGTACCTGGGGGACCCGGCCCAGGCCTGCACCCGGGCCCCCGGCTGCGCCATCGACTACCAGTCCAAGATCTCCGGCCCCGTCTTCGACCGCATCGACCTGCACGTCGAAGTGCCCGCCGTCAACCCCGCCGACCTGGCCCTGCCGCCGCCGGCCGAGGGCACCGCCGAGATCGCGGCCCGCGTCGCCGCCGCCCGCGCCCTGCAGAGGCAAAGATACTCACGGGAGGAGGGCGCCACCGTGCGCACCAACGCCGAGGCCGACGGGGCGCTGCTGGAACGGGTGGCGAGCCCCGACGAAGGGGGCAAAAGCCTGCTCGCGGAAGCCGCCGAACGCATGCGGCTGACGGCCAGGGGCTATCACCGGGTGTTGCGCGTGGCGAGGACGCTGGCCGACCTCGACGGCGGCGGCGGCGTCAAGCGCATCCATATCGCCGAGGCCCTCACCCACCGGCGCGTGGTGCCCGGCCGCCAGGCCGTCATGATGAGCGGGTAGAGGGCGCGCGGCCCTAATCCTCCCGCCCCGGCGCCGCCCGCCGGCGGGGACGGCTCGGGGACCATTTGAGTGCCGGCCGCCCTACCTCTCCCTTCTCAGCATGGGGCCCATGTCCCGCTTGCCGAAGACGTGGACGTGGAAGTGGGGGACCTCCTGGCGGGCGTCGGCCCCGTGGTTGGCGAGGATGCGGTAGCCGTCGCCGGTCAGGCCGAGCTCGCGCGCCACGTTGCCGACGGCGCGGATGAAGCCCGCGATTTCGGCCTCGGGCGCCTTTTCCGAGAAATCGTCCAGGGACTGGTACCGCCCCTTGGGGATCACCAGCACGTGCACCGGCGCCTGGGGGTTGATGTCGTTGAAGGCCAGCGCATGGTCGTCCTCGTAGACCTTGTCGCAGGGAATTTCCCCTTTCAGGATCCTGGCGAAGATGTTCTGGTCGTCGTAAGCCATGGCAATGTATCCCTTTGTCCGTGCCGCTAGTTGTCCCCGCGCGCCCGCTTCTCGGCCAGTCCCGAGGTCCCCTCTCGGCGGGCGAGCTCCGCCCACACGTCGCCCGGCTCGACGCCGACGGCCGCCCACAGGACCAGCAGATGGTAGAGCAAGTCCGCGCTTTCCGCCGCCACCCGGGCAGGCGTCTCGCCAAGGGCGGCGGCCACCGTTTCGGCCGCCTCCTCGGTGACCTTGGCGGTAATGGCGTCCACGCCTTCCGCCAACAGCCTGGCGGTGTAGGAGACTTGCGGGTCGCCGCCCCGGCGGCTGTGGATGGTTTCGAACAGGCGTTCGAGCCGGGCCGTGCCCTTGTCTGTCATGTCCGTCGGTCCTTCCCCTGGGCCTATTCCAAGCGGACGGGGATTCCCGCCGCCTTCATGTGGGCCTTGGCCTCGGCGATGGTGTGGGTTCCGAAGTGAAAGATGGAGGCCGCCAGCACGGCGGACGCGTGGCCGTCCCGGATGCCCTCCACCAGGTGATCGAGCACGCCCACCCCGCCAGACGCGATCACCGGCACCGTGACGGCGTCGGCGACGGCCCGGGTGAGCGGAATGTTGAAGCCCAGCTTGGTGCCGTCCCGGTCCATGGAGGTGAGCAGAATCTCGCCCGCCCCATGGCCGGTCATGCGCCTGGCCCATTCCACGGCGTCCAGCCCGGTGGGTTTGCGCCCGCCGTGGGTGAAGACCTCGAAGCGGCCGGACTCCGCCGTCTTGGCGTCGATGGCGACGACGATGCACTGGGAGCCGAACTTCTCCGCCGCCTCGGCGACGAATTCGGGCCTTTCCACGGCGGCGGTGTTGATGGAGACCTTGTCGGCGCCCGCCAGCAGCAGGCGGCGGATGTCGTCGGTGGTGCGCACGCCGCCGCCGACGGTGAGCGGCATGAAGCAGGCCTCGGCGGTGCGCCCCACCACGTCGAGGAGGATGCCCCGGTCCTCGTGGCTGGCGGTGATGTCGAGGAAAGTCAGCTCGTCGGCGCCTTCCCGGTCGTAGATCCGGGCCTGCTCTACGGGGTCGCCGGCGTCCACCAGGTTGACGAAGTTGACGCCCTTGACCACCCGCCCCCGGTCCACGTCCAGGCAGGGGATGACGCGCGCCTTCAGCACGGGTCCGGCTCCCGGTCTTGCTCCCGGAGGAGGGCGGCGGCTTCCGCCGGATCGATGCGCCCGTCGTAAAGGGCGCGGCCGCAGATCACCCCGGCCAGAACGCCCGTCGCCTTGAGGTCGCGGATGTCGTCCAGGGACGCCACGCCGCCGGACGCGATCACCGGCACCGTGACGGCCCTGGCCAGGGCCGCGGTGGCCTCGATGTTGGGGCCGCCCATGACCCCGTCGCGGGCGATGTCGGTGTGAATGAGGACCGCCGCGCCCGAATCCTCCATGGCCCGGGCGAGCTCCATGACCTCGACGCCGGAGTCCCGGGACCAGCCCTCGACAGCCACCCGGCCGTCCCGGGCGTCGATGCCGACGGCGACGCGGCCGGGATGGCGGCGGCAGGCCTGGCGCACCAGGTCCGGGTCGCTGAGCGCCAGGGTGCCCAGAACCACCCGTTCCGCGCCCCTTTCCAGCCAGCCGCCCACGCGGTCCAGGTCCCGGATGCCGCCGCCCACCTGGACGGGGATGCCGGCGGCGTCGATCACGTCCTGCACGGCGTCCTCATTGACGGGGCGGCCGGCGAAGGCGCCGTCCAGGTCGACCACGTGGATCCATTCGCAGCCGGCGTCGGCGAAGACGCGGGCCTGGGCCGCGGGGTCGTCGCCGAACACGGTGGCTCGGTCCATGTCGCCCTGGACCAGGCGCACGCAGCGGCCGTCCTTGAGGTCGATGGCGGGGTAGAAGATCATGGATCGCGTTCCCTAGAGTCTATCTGGCTAATATTAACCAGAAAGACTCTAAGGCCGCCAGCGGAGGAAGTTGGTGATCAGGCGCAGGCCCGTGGCCTGGCTTTTCTCCGGGTGGAATTGGGTGCCGAGCAGGTTGTCCCGTCCCACCACCGCCGTCACCGGGCCGCCGTATTCCACGCTGGCCAGGCTGTGCTCGGCGTTTGTGCAGGCGAAACCGTAGGAGTGAACGAAGTAGGCGTGGGCGCCGGTTTCCAGTCCCTCGAAAAAAGGATGGGGGTAAGTAAAGTCGAGATCGTTCCAGCCCATATGAGGGACTTTCAAAGTCCCGTCGGAGGGCTTAATGGGGCGCACCTCGCCCGGGATCCAGCCCAGGCCCTCATGGCGGCCGCCTTCCAGCCCGCGAGACGCCATCAGCTGCATGCCGACGCAGATGCCGAGGAAGGGGCGGCCTTTGCCGATCACCGCCTCGGTCATGGCCTCGGTCATGCCGGGAAGGGACTCCAGCCCCCGCTTGCAGTCGGCGAAGGCGCCGACGCCGGGCAGCACCACGTGGCTGGCCCCGGCCACGACCTCGGGGTCGGCGGTGACGGCGACCCGCAGCCCGAGCCCGGCCTCGGCACTGGCGCGCTCGAAGGACTTGGCGGCCGAGCGCAGGTTGCCCGAGCCGTAATCGACGATGGCGACGGTCATGGGAACGCCTTGTCGAGATAGCGGCCAAGCGCCTCATCGGGATCGGCGCCGGAGACCACCTTGTCCAGCCGGTAGCCCCGCCTCTCCAGGGTCCAGCGCCTGAGGTCGTTGGCGAAAAAGCCGATGAGCACGGCCACCCCCAGGGATGCCGCCCCGTGGCTGATGGGATCGGGGCCGAGCAGGTAGGCGGCGACGGAGACGATGGCGCCGGCCCCAAGCAGGATCGCCGCCACCAGCCACAGCCGGTGCCAGAGCGCCCACAGGGGCGAGAGCAGGAACGCCGGCCAGCAGAATCCCTCCTCGACGAGAACGATGGTCTCGCCGGGATCGGGATCGCCGGGCAGGATGTGAACGGTGTAAAGGCGCATGGCCACACTTTAGGTCTTCAAGAGAGGGCTTAGAGCGAGCCGCCGAGCACTCCCTTGGTGGAGGGAACCTCGTCGGGCCTCCTGGGATCGATGGCGATGGCCTGACGCAGGGCCCTGGCCAGGCCCTTGTAGCAGGATTCCACGATGTGGTGGCTGTTCTCCCCGTAGAGAGTCTCCATGTGCAGAGTGATTCCAGCGGCTTGCGCGAAGGCCTGGAACCATTCCTTGAAGAGCTCGGTGTCCATGTCCCCGAGCTTGGGCTTCTCGATGTCCACTTTCCAGATCAGGTAGGGGCGCATGGAGGCGTCCACGACCACCCGGGTCAGGGTCTCGTCCATGGCCGACATGGCGGAGCCGAAGCGGACGATGCCGGTGCGCTCGCCAAGGGCCTTGGCCACCGCCTCGCCGACGGCGATGCCCGTATCCTCGGTGATGTGGTGGAAATCGATGTGCAGGTCGCCGGACGCCTTCAGGTCCAAGTCGATGAGGCTGTGGCGGGAGAACTGCTCGAGCATGTGATCGAGGAAGCCTATCCCCGAGGACACGTCGTATGAACCGGTCCCGTCAAGGTTGACGGTGGCCTTGATGCTGGTTTCCTTGGTTTTGCGCTCAACCGTGGCCTTGCGCATGGGGCCTCTCCTCCGGCTGTCAGCGGGCCCTTGTATCAGGAACGGGGGCGCGCCGCTACCCTAGAGCGGGTCAGGATTGATAGGAACCATTTGACCGGGATTATTTTGTCCCGTGGCTAGGCACGCTCCGAAAGGCGATGCTTGCGCATCGGATGAGGGGCGTAACGACGCCACGGGGCAAAAGA
>JADFTO010000286.1 GCA_022560215.1 Pseudomonadota bacterium
AGATCATCGTGGTGGTGCTCGACAACCTCGGTTTCGGCTGCATCGACCGGCTGCAGCGCAGCCTGGGCTCGGACGGCTTCAACAACCTCTTCGCCGACGTGGCCGCGGACGGCGAGGCGCCGGTCATCGATTTTGCCGCCCACGCGGCCAGCCTGGGCGCCCATGCGGAACGGGTGGGCGGCATCTCCGAGTTGGAAACCGCCCTCGAAGGCGCCAAGGCCAGGGACAGGACCACCGTCATCGTCATCGACACCGATCCGGCGGCCTCGACCGGGGACGGCGGCGCCTGGTGGGACGTGGCCGTCGCCGAAACCTCGGAAAGCGAGGACGTCAACGCCGCCAGGAAGGCCTACGTCAAGGCCACCGGCCGGCAAAGGGTGGGGCAATGACATGACCGTCAGTCTCGGCATCAATCCGCTCACCTGGTCCAACGACGACATGCCCGAGCTCGGCGGCGAGACGCCGTTGGAGACCTGCCTTCTGGAAGCCCACCTGGCGGGCTTCGAGGGCATCGAGCTCGGCATCAAGTTCCCCCGCACCCGGGACGAGCTGCATCCGCTCCTCGACAAGCATGCCCTGGCGCTGGTCTCGGGCTGGTACGGGGCCAGGCTGCTGGAACGGGACGCGGCCGAGGAGATCGAGGCCGTCGACGACCATCTGGGCCTGCTCGCGGACATGGGCTGCCCGGTGATGGTGTTCGCCGAGGTCTCGGGCTGCGATCCCGACCGGCCCATGTCGGCCCGCCCCGTGCTCGCGGACGGCCAGTGGAGCCAATTCGCCGAACGGCTGACGGCGGTGGCCGAGCACCTGGCGGAGCGCGGCGTGCCCATGGCCTTTCACCACCACATGGGGACCGTGGTCCAGACCGAAGACGAGATCGACCGCCTGATGGAAACCACCGGCCCGGCGGTGGGGTTGCTGCTGGACACGGGCCACCTGACTTACGCCGGCGGCGATCCGGTGTCCGTGGCCCGCCGCCACGCGTCCCGCATCAACCATGTCCATTGCAAGGACGTGCGCCCGGGCGGCTTGCTGGACCGGGCCCAGGACCAGGACTGGACCTTCCCGCACGCCATCGTCGAAGGCGTCTTCACCGTTCCCGGCGACGGCACCATCGACTTCCCCGCCGTCCTCGGCGCCCTCGGGCACGGGGGATACGAGGGCTGGCTGGTGGTGGAGGCGGACCAGGACCCGGCCAAGGCCCATCCCCTGACCTACGCCCGCATGGGATACCGGGCGCTCGCCAAGGCGGTGAAGGCGAGCGGGATTTAAGCCCCGAGCGTCGGGCGGGACTGCCGATCAAAGCCGGGGCTCGAACGGCGGTCGAAACCGCTCCCCGGATATCCGGGGGAGGAAACCATCTAGATGAGCGCTTATGAGGTCATCGAGACCGGGGGCGTGCCCATCAAGGCATGGACCCGGGGCGTGCCGGTCGAGGAGGTCGCGGCGAAGCAGCTCCAGAACGTGGCCGGGATGCCGTTCATCCACAAGCACGTCGCCGTCATGCCGGACGTGCACTGGGGCATCGGCGCCACGGTCGGCTCAGTCATCCCGTGCAAGGGCGCGATCATCCCCGCCGCCGTCGGCGTGGACATCGGCTGCGGCATGATGGCGGTGCAAACGAACCTCACGTCGCACCGGCTTCCGGACGACCTCGCGCCCTTGCGTTCGGCGATCGAAAAGGCGGTGCCCCACGGGCGCACGCACCGGGGCGGCCCGGGCGACCGCGGCGCATGGAGCGACGCGCCCGCCGACGTGGCCCGGGCGTGGACGGCCCGCGTCCACAAGGGAATGTCCCTCGGGGATGGGCTGAAGGCCATCGTCGAAAGACACCCCAAGGTAGGAAAAAGCAACAACGTCAATCACTTGGGCACTCTCGGCAGCGGCAATCACTTCATCGAGGCCTGCCTGGACGAAGCGGACCGGGTGTGGGTGATGCTGCATTCGGGCTCGCGCGGGGTCGGCAACCGCATCGGCACCTACTTCATCGAAAAGGCGAAGCAGGAAATGCGCCGCCGGGGCATCGACCTGCCCGACAAGGACCTCGCCTACCTGGAGGAAGGCTCGGAGCTCTTCTCCGATTACGTCCTGGCGGTGGGCTGGGCCCAGGACTTCGCCCGGGTCAACCGGGAGCTCATGATGGCGCGCATCCTCGATGTGCTCAGCGGCAGGTTCCGGGACTTCCGCGTCGGCGAGACGGCGGTCAACTGCCACCACAACTACGTCGCCCTGGAGGAGCATTTCGGCGAGCGCGTGTGGGTCACCCGCAAGGGCGCGGTGCGGGCGGGATTAGGCGAGCTCGGCATCATTCCGGGTTCCATGGGCGAGCGCTCCTTCATCGTCCTGGGCAAGGGAAACCGGGACTCCTTCCTGTCCTGTTCCCACGGCGCCGGCCGCCGCATGTCGAGGACGGCGGCCAAGAAGCGCTTCACCATCGAGGATCACGCCAAGGCCACCGAAGGGGTGGAATGCCGCAAGGATTCCGGCGTCATCGACGAGACGCCGGGCGCCTACAAGGACATCGACGCGGTGATGGCGGCGCAAGCCGACCTGGTCGAGACGGTCCATACCCTGAAGCAGGTGATCTGCGTGAAGGGCTGATACCAAAGGTCACTGATAATGACCCCTAGAGACGGTCTTCCAAGGTTTTCGGCCTTAAGCGTGCGTCGCCGCGATGCGGGGCATCGCAAGACGTGCGCGACGACGTCCGAAAGCCTTGGTAGAGCGCCCTTCGGGTCGCGTATGCGGCCCGTCGGAGGGCGTCGAAACGCCTTGACGATGCACCGCATCGCCCGCGGCCTTTCTCCTACCCGACGGACGGCGATTATATACT
>JADFTO010000287.1 GCA_022560215.1 Pseudomonadota bacterium
GCCCCCACAGCAGCCCGCCAGCGCGCTTAAAGCCCTCTCGGCTACCCCAGGGGATAGGCGGAGATTGCGGCCAGGGGGCCGCTAAATGGCCCTGAAATGCGTCCTGGGGGTGACCCAGGGGTGACCCAGCGCATTGAGGCTATCAACATGGTGTTCCCTAGAAAGAAGAAAAGCCTAGGTTTCCCTAAACTTTCCGGTGGTGGGCGCGGTAGGGATTGAACCTACGACCCCCGCCGTGTGAAGACGGTGCTCTCCCGCTGAGCTACGCGCCCGCCGGCCAGGGCCCATATAAGGGGGCGGGCGCCGGGCTGTCAAGGAACCCCGGCTGGGGTTCGCGCCTGGCCCGCGACCCGGGCCGCGACGGCGCGGCTGCGCCCGGGGTTGACCCCTGTATCGGCGCCAAACTTTCGCCGTTATAATCTGAAACAAACATTGACTTGGCGGGATTCGCGCCTTGTGGCATGGTCTGGCCGCCTTGAAAGACTAGTTAATGACAAAGAAGAGCTTTGCCGCCGTCGTCCTCGCCGCGGGACGGGGCACGCGCATGGAATCGGCGCTGCCCAAGGTGCTCCACCCCCTGGCCGGGCGGCCCATGATCGCGCATCTGTTGGAAACCATCGACGCGATGGCGCCTAAGCGGTGCGTCGTGGTCATCGGGAAAGACGACGATGCGGTGGCGGAAGCCGTGGCCCCGCACCCTTGCGTCATCCAGGATCCGCCCTTGGGCACCGGCCACGCGGTGATGACGGCGCTGGACGCCCTGGAAGGCTTCGAAGGCACCGTGCTCGTGCTTTTCGGCGATTCCCCCCTGATCCGGCCCGCCACCCTCGCCCGCCTGATCGACGCCAGGCGGGCCGAGCCCCCGCCCGCCCTCGCCGTGCTCGGATTCCGTGCCCCCGAGCCCGGGGACTACGGCCGCCTGATCCTGGACCAGGACGGCAACCCGGAAGCCATCATCGAGGCCCGGGACGCCACGCCCGGGCAACTCGCCTCGAGCCTTTGCAATTCGGGCGTCATGGCCGTGGACGGGGCGCTGCTCCCGGGCCTCGTCCGGCGCCTCGGCGACGACAACGCCAAGGGCGAATACTATCTCACCGGCTTGGTCGCACTGGCCCGCGCCGACGGCGCCGGGTGCGCCATGGTGGAAGGGGACGGTGCCGAGCTGATGGGCGTCGACACGCGAGGCGACCTGGCCCTGGCCGAAGCCATCGTCCAGGATGCCTTGAGGGCCGGGGCCATGGCCGGCGGGGCGACGCTCGCCGATCCCTCTTCCGTGCATTTCAGTTTCGACACCCGCCTCGGGCGCGACGTCTCCATCGAGCCCCACGTGGTGTTCGGGCCCGGCGTGGAAATCGGCGACGGGGTCCGGATCCGCGCCTTTTCCCACCTCGAGGGGGCCTCCGTCGCCCCCGGGGCCAGCATCGGCCCCTACGCCCGCCTGCGTCCGGGCGCGGAAATCGCGCGGGACGCCCGCATCGGCAACTTCGTCGAGGTCAAGAACGCGACCATCGAGCCCGGCGCCAAGGTCAACCACCTGGCCTACATCGGCGACGCCCGCGTCGGGGCCGGAGCCAACGTCGGCGCCGGCGCCATCACGTGTAACTACGACGGGCGCACCAAATCCAGGACGGACATCGGGGCCGGCGCCTTCATCGGCTCCAACGCCTCCCTGGTGGCGCCGGTGAAGGTGGGGGACGGCGCCGTCATCGGGGCGGGCAGCGTGATCACCGGGGACGTGGCCGCCGACGCCCTGGCGCTGACCCGCGCGCCGCAGAAGGAAATCGAGGGCTGGGCCAAGGCGTTCCGCCAGAAAAAACCCGGGAAGAAGGCCTGATGTGCGGCATCATCGGCATCATCGGTAAGTCCGACGTCCAGCCCCACCTGATCGAGGCCCTCAGGCGCCTGGAATACCGGGGCTACGATTCCGCCGGCGTCGCCACCCTTGTCCAGGGACGCATCGAGCGCCGGCGCGCGGAAGGCAAGCTCTCCAACCTGGAGGCCCTGTTGGCCGAGGACCCGGTGTCCGGCCACACCGGCATCGGCCACACCCGCTGGGCCACCCACGGCGTCCCCAACGAGAAAAACGCCCACCCCCACGCGACCAAGTCCGTGGCCGTGGTCCACAACGGCATCATCGAGAACTTCCAGGCCCTGCGCGACGAGATCGAGGCCGACGGCCGCCGGCTCGCCTCGGATACCGACACCGAGGTGGTGGTCCACCTGATCACCCGCTACCTGGACGACGGCCTGGACCCGGCCGAGGCGGCGGCCGCCGCCGTGAAGCGATTGGAAGGGGCGTTTGCGCTCGGCATCATCTTCGCCGGCGAGCCCGACCTGATGGTCGGCGCCCGCCAGGGCACGCCCCTGGCCATCGGCTTCGGCGAGGGCGAGATGTATTTGGGCTCGGACGCCCTGGCGCTGGCGCACCTGACCCGGAAGATCATGTACCTGGAGGACGGGGACATGGCCGTGATCACCGGCCTTGGCGCCACCGTCCGCGACCGCACCGGCGCCGCCGTCGAGCGCCCGGTCCAGGTCACGGACCTGAGCGGAATAGCCGCCGGCAAGGGCAATTATCCCCACTTCATGCTCAAGGAAATCTACGAGCAGCCCCAGGTGATCGGGGACACGCTCCATTCCTTCATCAACCCCGCCACCCGTTCGGTGACCCTGCCGGACCTTTCCCTGGACCTGGCCGGGGTGTCCAAGGTGACCATGGTCGCCTGCGGCACCTCCTTTTACGCCGCCATGGTCGCCAAGTACTGGTTCGAGTCCATCGCCCGCATTCCGGTCGAGGTGGATATCGCGTCCGAATTCAGATACCGAAACG
>JADFTO010000288.1 GCA_022560215.1 Pseudomonadota bacterium
GGCCACGTCGGCCGGCTACATGACGGCGCTCGGCGCCGATCACATCATCGCCAGCCCGGGCTCCCTTACCGGCTCCATCGGCATTCTCCTGCAGACGGCCGACATCACGGGGTTGCTGGAGAAGCTCGGCATCAAGGCCGAAACCATCAAGAGCAGCCCCCTGAAGGCCCAGCCCAACCCCCTGGAGCCGTTCACGCCCGAAGCCCGCGAAGCCGTGCGCTCGGTGGTCCTGGATCTCTACGACATGTTCGTGGACATGGTCAGCGAGCGCCGCTCTATCCCCCGCGAGAAGGTCCTGGGGCTGGCCGACGGCCGGGTGTTCACGGGCCGCCAGGCGCTGTCCAACGGTCTCATCGACGCGCTGGGGAGCGAATCCGAGGCCCGAGACTGGCTGGCCGAGACCCACAAGATACTGCGTTCCCTGCCGGTCAAGGACCTGAAGATCGTGCATGAGGGGGAGCCATGGCGCGATCTGCTGGGAAGCGTGGTCGGAAAAGCGCTTCTTTCTGAACGACTTAGACTTGACGGCCTGATCTCCCTTTGGCAACCTGTCCTGTGACGTTGTGGCCTGGCGCGAGAATCGGCGCATCGCCGGCCTTCTCGGAAGGGGGGATAGGGCGGCGGATCCGTTTAGCGTCAAGGGGGCAAAGGGCCATTCAACGAAGGGGAATTTGGCCATGACCAAGTCGGAGCTGATCCAGCGTCTTGCCGAGGCCAATCCGCATCTCTATCAAAGGGACGTGGAACGCATCGTCACCACCATCTTCGAGGAAATCACCGCCGCCCTGGCCAGGGGCGACCGGGTGGAACTCCGCGGCTTCGGCGCCTTTTCCGTGAAGGAGCGGGCCGCCCGCGTCGGCCGCAATCCCAGGACCGGCGCCCCGGTGCAAGTGGCCGCCAAGTACATTCCCTATTTCAAGACCGGAAAACAGCTCCGGGAGAAACTGAACGGATAAGCCGCCTTGAGCGGCCGGGCTTCTGGAGCGAATCCGGATTGATCGCCGATCAGCGATTCAAATCAATCCTGAACCGCTCTAGGATGGAAGCGATGAGACTTCTTTCCTGGATCATCCTGTTGCCCGTGGCCCTCGCCGTCATCGCTTTCTCGGCGGCCAACCGGGAGCCTGTGGCGCTGGACCTGTGGCCGCTGCCCTTCACCGCCGAACCGCCCGTTTTCCTGATCATTCTGCTCGCTGTCTTCGCCGGCTTCGTCTGGGGCGGGCTGGTTGTCTGGATATCCGCGGCCCGGAGGCGGCGCCGCGCCATCGCCGAGCGGCTGGCCGGGGCCGAGAGGGAAGTGGAGCAGCTTAAGGAGAGGCTGCGGGAAAAGCGCCTCGAAGGGCCCTGAACGATGGCCCGCCCCGGCGCTGGCCTTGGCGGGGCCTTAGGGGCTATAAAACCGGGCGTGCGAACCGGAGCCTCCCCTTGAAACCATCCGAACGCCTTTTCGTCGCCCTGGATACCGTCGATGCCGGGCGGGCCTTATCTCTCGCCCGGGGCCTCGCCGGCCTGATCGGCGGCGTCAAGCTGGGCAAGGAATTCTTCACCGCCAACGGCCCGGCCGGGGTGGAACGGGTCGCCCGGGCCGGATTGCCGGTGTTCCTCGACCTCAAGTTCCATGACATCCCGCAAACGGTGGCCGCCGCCGTCACGGCCGCCGTCGCATTGCGTCCCTTCATGCTCACCGTGCATGCGCTTGGCGGCGCCGCCATGTTGCGGGCCGCCGCCGGCGCCGCCGCCGCCGCCGGCTCGGAGCGCCCCTTGCTGGTGGCCGTCACCGTGCTCACCTCGCTTGACGAGGGCGACATAAGCGATTTGGGTTTAGCCGGACCGGTCTTGGACCGGGTCCTGGCGCTGGCCCGGCTGGCCCAGGATTGCGGCCTGGACGGCGTCGTCTGCTCGCCCCTGGAGGCGGCGGTCCTGCGCCGGGAGCTGGGCCCCGCCTTCAAGCTGGTGGTGCCCGGAATCCGCCCCGCCTGGGCGGCGTCCGGCGACCAGAAGCGCGTCATGACGCCGGCCGATGCGCTCGCCGCCGGCGCCGATTACCTGGTCATCGGCCGGCCCATCACCGGCGCGGATGATCCCGCCGACGCGGCGCTCAGGATCGCGGCCGAGATGGGCCCATGAGCGTCGAGGCCAAGATATGCGGCCTGAACGCCCCGGATGCCGTCGCCGCCGCGGTGGAAGGCGGCGCCCGCTACTTAGGCTTCGTGTTCTATGCGGCCTCCCCCCGCTCGGTGACGCCGGAAGAGGCGGCCCGGCTGGGGGCGGGCGTGCCCGAGGGCGTGCTCAAGGTGGGGCTGGTGGTGGACGCGGACGACGAGGCGCTCGCCCGGATCACGGCCGGAGCCGGACTCCACATGCTCCAGCTCCACGGCGCCGAGTCGCCCGACCGGGTGGCCGAGATCAAGGCGCGCTTCCGCCTGCCCGTGATCAAGGCGGTCCCCGTCGCCGGAGCGGATGACGTGGAAAGGGCCGGCGCCTACGAGGACGTGGCCGACAGGCTGATGTTCGACGCCCGCGCGCCCGCGGGCGCCCCTCGCCCCGGCGGCAACGCGCTGGCCTTCGACTGGCGGCTGATCCGTGACCGGCAATGGCGCGGGCCCTGGTTCCTGGCCGGCGGCCTGGACGCGGACAACGTGGGCGAAGCGGTCAGGATCAGCGGGGCCAGGGCCGTGGACGTGTCGTCGGGCGTCGAGGAGGCGCCGGGCCGCAAGAGCCCGGACAGGATCCGCGCCTTCCTGGAGGCGGTGGCGGGGCTGTGAGGACTGGTTTATAGTAATTCCGCGCGTTCCGACGCCAGGCTG
>JADFTO010000088.1 GCA_022560215.1 Pseudomonadota bacterium
GCGCCAGCGCAGCGGCGAGTTGATCCAGGCGGCGGTTGAGGCGGCGAAGCGCGGTCAGGAGGCGGCCGAGGCCTTCCACCGGCGCATCGAGGAGATGGAGAGCGCCTCGGCGGACACCACGGCCAGGGCCGGCGAGGCCGGCGAGACCCTGCACGCGCACCTGGGCGAGCTCCTGCAGGCGTCCCAGGATGCCGCCTCCCAGGTGCGGACCGGGGCCGAGCTCTTCCATGCCCATGCCCAGGACCTGTCCAAGCGCTCTGACCGGGCGGCGGCCCAGGCCGACCTGATGCGCGAGACCCTGCGCCGGCAGGGCGAGGATATCACCGACATCGCCACCCTGGTGGCGGCCCAGACATCGGAGATAGAAACCAACCTGGGGCGGGAATCGCGCGTATTGACCGAGACCTCGGACAAGGTCGACGAACGGATCAAGGCGATCGGCGACGCCCTTCGCGACCAGTCCCGGGAGCTGGTGGCCACCTCCGAGTACGTGACGCTGCACGTCAAGGCCAGCGGCGAGACATTCCGTCAGCAGGCCAGGGACCTGGACGATGTATCGGAGCGCACCGGGACCGAGGCCCGGGCCATCGGCGAGACCCTGCGCCAGACGTCCCGTGACCTGTCCATGGTTTCCGACAGGGTCCTGGCCCAGGTTGATAAGGTAGGCGAATCCCTGCGCGACAGGACGGCGGACCTGGACCAGGCCTCCGAGCAGGCCGTGGCCAAGGTGGGGGAGGTGGGGGCCAGCATCGGTGAGCGGGCCGACGAGGTGGCCAAGCTGACGGCCCAGAGCCTCCGCGACATCTCATCCGTCGCCGAGGCCCTGCACCGGCAATCCGTGGAGCTGGCGAGCGCGTCTGAAAAAGCGGGCACCCACATCGGGGCCCTGACCGAGTCCCTCCACGGCGGCGCCGAGGACGTGGCGGCGGCCTCGGAAAAGGGATCGGCCATGGTGTCCCAGGTGGTGCGGATCCTGCACCAGGGGTTGAAGGGCCTCGACGCCACCTCCGAGAGAAGCGGCCGGCTGGTGGATTCCTTCCGCCGGCAGGTGCAGGGCATGGCCGATGCCACGGAGGCCGCAGTGGGGCGCCTGGACGAGCTGGGCGAGACCATCGACGGCCGCTCGCAGGGCCTGACGGCCGCCTCTGAGCAGGCCGGCGAGCGGATCGGAGCCACCGCCAAGGACCTCCGCCGGCAGGCCGACAGGCTGGCCGAAATTTCGTCCCGGTCGAGCAAGCTGATGATCGGCGCCGGAGAAATCCTCAAGGCCCGTTCGCAGGATTTGAGCGACGCCTCGGACAAGGCGGAGGCCCGTTTCCAGGGACTGGGCGAGATCATGCGCCAGAACCGCCAGGACCTGGCCGCCGGCTCGGACGAGGCGGCGTCCAAGATGGAATCCGCGGCCGCCGCCATGGCCAAGAACGCCGACGGCCTCGGCGCCATCGTCGGCCGGGCCATGGAGGACATGGGCAAGGCCGGCGGCGCCCTCCTGGAACGGTCCCGGCAGGTGGCCTCCGTTTCGGACCGCTCGGCCAAGCTGCTTTCCCTGGTCAACGAGGCCATGCACCGCCAGGCCGAAGATCTGACGACGGTGTCCGGACAGGCCGCCGTCAGCATCGGCGATCTGGGTGAAACCCTGCACAAGCGGTCACGGGAACTGGGCCGGCTTGCCGACGACACCAAGGATCGGCTGATGAACGCCGGCGAGGCGTTGCGCCAGGAGGCAGGCTCTGTGGGCGATGCCTCCGCCAAGGCCCAGGATTTGATCGGCGGCGTCACCTCGGCCATGCTGGAAGGCGCAAGTGCGCTCGCCGAGGCGTCGGAAGGGGCCGCCCGGCGCATCAGGGAATCAGGAGTTTCCATCCATGACCTGGTCGAGCGGGCCACCCATGCTTCCGACCGGGCCGCGGCGCGCCTGGACGAGATCACGGGCTCACTCGGCCAGAACACCGGGGTGTTGGATTCCTCCCTGGAGCGGGCCACCGAAAGGCTTACCGGTATCGGTGATCTCCTGCGCCAGCGGTCCCGGGACCTGAACGCCGCCTGCGACGAGGCATCGTCCCACGTTCACGCCTTTTCCGATGCCTTGAACCAGCAGGCGGCACGGGTGTCGTCCGCATCCGACGAGGCGGCGGACCAGCTGGGCAGGGTGAGCGACGGCCTCCAGGACCGTTCCCACGAGGTCTCCCTATCCGTGGACCGGGCGGCCAAGCTGATGACCCTGGTGACCAACGCCCTGCACCGCCATTCCGAAGACCTCACCGCCACTTCCCGGCTGGCGGCCGATCAGGTGGAATCCATCGGCGGCGCCATCAGGGAGCGGGCCCAGGAGCTGGACGGCGTGTCGGAGAGCACGCTGGGACGCCTCAAGGAGGTGGGGGAGTCCTTGCGCCGGCGGATGGCGGAACTGACGGGGGTCTCGAAGCAGTCCTCGGGCCTGGTGGAGGACGCCGCCGGTTCCCTCCAGCACCGTTCCCGGGAGCTCATGGCCGCGTCCGACGAAGCCGCCGCCCGCCTCGACCGGGCCGGCGACTCCCTGGCCCGGCATTCGGACGAAGCCGCCGCCGCCTCGGAGCGCAACGCCGCCAAGCTCGGCAATATCGGGAACTTGATCTATCGCCACGCCGAGGAGGCCGGGACCCGGATCGACGAAATCCTCGCCAAGACGGAAACCACCCACGCGGCGCTGCGCGGCCAGCTCCAGGAGATGGCGGCCACCTACGACAAGGTCGAACAGGGGATGGAGGCCCTGGCCGGGGCCCTCGCCCGGCGGTCGGGCGACATGGGCGACATCACGGGCCGGGCGCTCGACAAGATGGATACCTGGGACAAGACCGTCGCCGAGCGCACGAGTGCCCTGGACGCGGCGTCGGACAAGGTGGCCGAACAGACCCAGGGCGTGATCGAGACCCTCGACAAGCAGACCCGGGACATGCGGGCGGCCGCCAGCGAGGCGGCGACCCTGCTCGACGACCTGAGGGCGGAGACCCACCAGGTGGGCGTGGACGATTTCCTGCACCGCGCCACCTTTATCTCCGAGCGCCTGCAGTCCCTGGCCGTGGACATGAACCGGGTCCTGGAAACCAGGCTCAGCGAGGAAGACTGGCGCCGCTTCAACCGTGGCGATAAGGGCGTCTTCGTGCGCAAGATGCTGGGCTTCAGGGAGAAGTCCAAGCTCGCCGCCGTGAAGAAGAAATACGAGGACGACGGCGAGTTCAGGGACTACGTCAACCGCTACATCTCCCAGTTCGACGCCCTGCTCGCCGAAGCCAAGAAGCACGACCACGACGCCGTGCTCAGCACCACCTTCCTGTCATCGGACATGGGCAAGGTCTACATGCTGCTGGCCCGCGCCATCGGCCGCGAGTTCTGATCCCGGGCGGCCCCGGCATCATCGGGTAGCATTTCAAATATAAAAGTCGCTGGCGGGCGGGTCTGAGGACCGACGGCTGATAACCCGAAGCCGACATTGGTCATTGTTTGATTTCGCATGAACCGGAAAGGCGATAAGCCGGCTGCGATTTATACACTCTTACGCTTTGCCACGGCTTCCGCCACCAGCCCGGCCACCAGGCCGGCGGCGACGTTGACAGCGATGGAGACGCCGGCGGTAACGAGGATGACCGCAAGGCACCTCGAGCGACTGTCGAACAGCCGCTTCGAGACCGCCAGGTCGGCGCCGGCGATCACCAGTAGCGCCCCGACCGCGGCCAGCGGCACGACAGCCAGCAGCTTTGCGGCTTCCGCCCCGTAGGCGATGCCGAAGCCGAGGCAGGTGAACCCGAACACGGCGGGGGCGAGACCCGTCCGGGCACCGAACTTGACCTGCGCCACCATGCCGCCGGCGCCGTGACACATGGGGAGGGCGCCGAAGGGGGCCAGCAGCATGTTGGCGGCGCCCGTCGAGAGCGCGAGGTTGCGGATCGAGATCCGCTCCCGCGCCTCGGGGAAATAGTCGGCGGAGATGGAGACGGTGATGATGACGGCGTTGGTGAGGGTCAGGACCAGTTGCGGCAGCAGCACCGTGCTGACGGACTCGCCGAGCGCGTCCCATCCCGGAAGCACAAGGGCCGGAAAGTGCCAGCCGGGAGTGAACTCCGGCAGCGTTGTCGCGCCGCCGACCATGCCCCAGGCGATGGCGGCGGCGATCACCAGCGGGCAGGAGAGTGGGCGCAAGGGCGTCCGCATCAGGACCGCGAGCCCGATCAGTGCCGCCCCGCCCAGCACCAGCATCTCGGAAACCATGCCGAGACCAACCAGCACCAAGTGGCCGCCGATGCCGAGTTGAAGCCCGGTCAGAACCGATTGCGGCGCCCACCGGGCGACCCGCTCGATGGCGCCGGTCAGGCCGAGGACCAGGAAGACGAGGCCGAGCAGGAGCCCGGTCGCCGCCACCGTATCGGCGGAGAGGCCGCTCGCGATGGCGACCGCCGCGACCGCTTTCATCGGTTGTACCGGCACCGGCCGGCGATAAACGACGGCGACCAACAGGGCGAAGACGCCGAATCCGATCAGCACTCCGGTCGCTTCGAGGTGGCCCACGGCCAGCACGCCGATGACCAGGGGCAGGAACGTGCCGAGGTCGCCGAACGCCCCCGAGACGTCCCCGAGCGTGTTATGCCAGCGTTGACGTGTGGTGGTTGGGGCGGCCTCCGTATTCCTCATCCCAATTGCCTCTCATGGCTCGGCCCTGCCCGAATAAACCACGACGGAGGAAGTCGCACGATATGGTATCTCGTGCATATCGATCGGCTCTCGCATTTACATGGATGCCGAGGCGAAATAGTGAGAACGAGATCAGGATGTATGTCGGATTAGTTTCTTAAATTCGACGACGTCTTCGGCGATCACGTCTGCCGCGCGCGATTCCATGTCTCGGTATTGCTTCAAGACTTCTTTTCCTGTCGCGGTCAGTGCCGTGCCGCCGCCGGAGGACCCGCCCTTCATCGTCTCGACCAGCGGTGCCCGGAAGGCGCCGTTCATGGCCTGTACCAGGCTCCACGCCCGCCGATAGCTCATTCTCATTCGACGCGCCGCCGCGGCGATCGACCCCGTTTCGGCAATGACCTCGAGAAGGTCGGCTTTTCCGGGCCCGATGGCGTTCACCCGCAAGAGATGCACCCGGATGAACGAATCCGGGCGGTGGCCTTTCGTGTAGCTTGCCATGTCAGGCTCTTCATATGGTTGTTTATCGGGCCCGCGCATTTCAACAGTGGCATTGCTGAAGCGCCGATCGATGTTCGGCAGGTTCTTGCCGAGACGTTGAGGTCAAATCATACATCAACGCCGGCGAGTTCGAACTGAAGATCTGGATTTACTGGAAAAGTATGTCCCGGTGTCCGCTCCCGATGCCGTGGACAGCTCCCGCCACCGGCATCGCAGCGTGCCTTGAGTTTCCGCTGGCGGCACTTAGCGGACCATCGTCGGATCGAGGAAACCGGGGCCCTCACGACACCTTCTGGCGGGTCTCCATTTCCTCGGCCCCGAGGCCGAGCTCGGCGGCCAGGTCCACCACGTCGCCGATGACCAGCAGGGTGGGGGGGCCGAACCCTTCGCGCTCCAGGCAATCGGCGAGGTCATCCAGCGTGGTGACCACGCTCCGCTGGTCGGGCATGGTGCCCTTGTGGATGGCGGCGGCCGGGGTGCTGCCGGGGAGCCCGCCGGCCATCAGCTCGCCCGCGATGCGCCTAGCGTTGCCCAGTCCCATGTAGATGACCAGGGTGGTGTGGGGGTCGGCCAGGCATTTCCAGTCCAGGTCCAGGCCCCCGCCGTACTCGCGGTGGCCGGAAACCAGGCGCACGCCCCTGGAGATCCCGCGGTGGGTGAGCGGAATTCCGGCGGCCGCGGTGCAGCCGACCGAGGCCGTGATCCCCGGCACCACCTCGAAGGGGACCCCATGCCGGGCCAGGTGCACCGCTTCCTCGCTGCCCCGTCCGAAGACGAAGGGATCGCCGCCCTTGAGGCGCACCACCTTGCCGCCGCCGCCGGCCAGGCTGACGAGAAGGGCGTTGATCTCGTCCTGGGGCATGTGGTGGTCCCGGGCCTCCTTGCCGGCGAAGATGCGGGCGGCCCCGGCGGGGATTAAGTCGAGGATCTCGTCCGACACCAGGCGGTCGTAGACCACGGTGTCGGCTTCCTTGAGAAGCCGCAGGGCCTTGACCGTGAGCAGGTCCGGGTCACCCGGCCCGGCGCCGACGATGTAAACGGGGTTGCCCAAGGCGCGCTCCTTCATCTTCAAGCCCTACTCGAGCGAATTCCATTTAAATGGAATCGCGTCTTAATTCCGCCATTGGCCGCTCAAGCGCTGAGCGGGCTTATCGCATGTTTCCACTTGCGTTGAAAATGCTCTAATGGCCGAAGGGTGTTCTACCCGAAAGGGGGCGGAAACCGCAATCAGGCCGCGATCCCGCATTGTATATACCCGAAGGAGGGCGGGGTATGGCTCAGGACTTTTCCGAGCGCAGCGTCGGGGCCGGCGGCCGGCCGTCGGTGGCCCGCTGGTAGACCACGCTGATTTCCCGGTCGGACTCGAGCCAATCCTCGAGGCGCGTGCCGTCCGCCACCTCGAAGGCGTCGAACCCGCAGCGGCGCATGAAGTAATACTGGTCGCGGAGCACGTTTCCGACGGCGCGGACCTGGCCCGCATAGGCGTAGCGCTCCCTGAGCGTGCGGGCGTACGAATAGGCGCGGCCGTCGGTGAAGACGGGGAACTCCAGGGCGATCACGTCGAACCGGCCCAGGTCGTCGGCGATCAGGTCCGGGGACTGGCCGGCCTTCAGCCTGACTCCTAAGGGCGCGTTGCGCCTGCCCAGCCGCTCCCGGTCCTGCAGCCACTTATCCAGGCTGACGATGGCCGGGTCGTTGGCGGGGAGATCGGCGTCGTCGGCGACGCTCACCCAGTCGTCTTCAACCAGCTTTCCGTCCTCAATGAGCGGCATAGAGATTTTCCTTGAACGGTTTCTCGCCGACGCGGCGGTAGGTGTCGATGAAACGCTCGTCGCCGTCGCGCAGGTCGACGTAGGTGTTGACGATGGTCGCCACGGCGTCGACGATCGCCTCTTCGGAAAAAGACGGGCCGATGACCTTGCCGATGGAGGTGTCCTCGCCGGCGTGGCCGCCAAGCGTGATCTGGTAGTACTCCTCGCCCTTGCGGTCGAGGCCGAGAATGCCGATGTGGCCCACGTGGTGATGGCCGCAGGCGTTGATGCACCCGGATATCTTGAGCCTGAGCTCGCCGATGTTGTTCTGCAGCTTCAGGTCCGCGAAGCGCTTGGAAATGCGCTGGGCCACGGGGATCGACCGCGCGGTGGCCAGCCCGCAGTAGTCCAGCCCCGGGCAGCAGATGATGTCGGTGACGAGCGAGATGTTGGGCGTCGCCAGGTCGATGGCCCGCAACTCCTGCCAAAGGACAGGGAGGTCGGCCTTCCTCACGTCCGCCAGCACCAGGTTCTGTTCGTGGGTCACCCTGATCTCGCCGAAACTGAAACGCTCGGCAAGCTCGGCGACGGCGTCCATCTGGTCCGCCGTGGCGTCGCCGGGAACGCCGCCCTCGGGCTTGAGGGAAAGGTTCACGATGGCGTAACCCGGCCGCTTGTGGGGGGCGAGATTGGTCAGCACCCAGCGGGCGAATTCCGGGTCCCCGGCCTGAAGGTCCTCGAATTCGGACGGGGCGTCGTCCGCTTCCTCGTAGGGCGGGGGTTGGAAACAGGCCTCGATGCGCGCCATTTCCTGGGCCGGAAGGTCGTAGGGACCGTCCTTGATGCGCCGCCATTCATCTTCCACCAGCCTGGCGAACTCATCGGCGCCCGTCTCGTGCACCAGGATCTTGATGCGCGCCTTGAACTTGTTGTCCCGGCGGCCGAGCTGGTTGTAGACGCGCATGATCGCTTCCATGTACGACAGCAGGTACCGTTTCGGCAGGAACTCACGGATTGTCTTGGCGATAAACGGCGTCCGCCCCAGGCCGCCGCCGACCATGACCCGGTAGCCGATGTCCCCCCCCCCGTCGCGGATGATGACCAGTCCGATGTCATGCAGCCTGACGGCGGCCCTGTCGTTGGGCGAACCGGTGACGGCGATCTTGAACTTGCGGGGCAGGAACGTGAATTCCGGATGGAGGGTGGACCACTGGCGGATGATCTCGCAGGCGACGCGCGGATCCTCGATCTCGTCGGCGGCGGCGCCGGCGTATTGATCGGCGGTGGTGTTGCGGATGCAGTTGCCGCTGGTCTGGATGGCGTGCATCTCGACTTCCGCCAGGTCCTCCAGGATGTCGGGGATGTCTTCCAGCTTGGGCCAGTTGTACTGGATGTTCTGGCGCGTGGTGAAGTGGCCGTATCCCTTGTCGTAGCGGCGCGCGATATAGGCCAGCTTGCGCATCTGCGCCGACGACAGCATGCCGTGCGGGACGGCCACGCGCAGCATGTAGGCGTGAATCTGCAGGTAAAGCCCGTTCATCAGGCGGAGCGGCCTGAATTCCTCTTCGGTCAGCTCCCCGGCGAGCCGGCGCTGGACCTGGCCGCGGAACTGGCGGGTGCGTTCCGCAACCAGCGTCCGGTCGTATTCGTCGTAACGGTACACTGAGCCTTGACCCCCGGCCATTACAGGCACCGGCGGGAATGTTCCCGTTCCCGCGGTTCCTTATATTATGGGTACGGTGCCTTATTTTGTCAATTAAACATGTAAAATTGATATGTAATACATAACATTAGTGTATTAAATGCCGACGCCGGGCCCGCACCGACGGCGTTTACGGGCCTGCCCGGGCCGAAAGGGCTTGGTTGGCGTCGAATCCGGATGATATCAAGAGTCTATCCGGCGGCATATCCGGGCCGAAGGAGACATGAAGGAGACATAGAGTGGACACGAGCCGGCCAATCGCTGCGTGGCTTATCTCCATCGTCGCCATGATCGCGGCCATGGTGGTGCTGGGGGGGCTCACCCGCCTGACCCATTCGGGGCTGTCCATGGTCGAGTGGAAACCCCTGACCGGCTGGCTGCCGCCGCTCGGCGACCGCGAGTGGGAGGAAGCCTTCGCCGCTTACCGTCAATTCCCCGAATACAAGGCTTTCAACGAAGGCATGACCCTGTCTGGGTTCAAGTCCATATTCTGGCTCGAATACATACACCGTCTGTGGGGACGCCTGATCGGCGTCGCCTTCTTCGTCCCGTTCGTGGTTTTCATGGTCAAGGGCTGGGTGAGGGGAGCCCTGGCGGTGAAGCTCCTGGTCATGTTCGTCCTCGGCGGACTCCAGGGAGTGCTGGGCTGGTACATGGTGAAAAGCGGACTGGTGGACCGCCCCGACGTGAGTCAGTACCGCCTGGTGGCCCATTTGGGCTTGGCGCTGCTCATCATGGGATACATGCTGTGGGTGGCCATGGACCTTCTCGACCCCCGGCCCCGGAGAGGCGGCGGCGCGTTGGCGGCCGCGGCCGCCGGGGTTTTCGCCCTGGTCTTCGTGACCGTTCTTTCGGGCGGGTTCGTCGCCGGACTGGACACCGGCTTCTCCTACAACACCTTTCCCTTGATGGAGGGCGATCCGTGGCCCGACGGCCTGTTCGCCCTCGATCCCGTCTTCGTCAACTTCTTCGAGAATGTCGCCACGGTGCAGTTCACGCACCGTGTGCTGGCGCTCGCCGTGCTGGCGGCAGTCGCCGCGTTCTGGGCAGGGGCGCAGAGGGCCCGGCTGGAGCGGCGCCGGCGCCTTGCCGCCAACGTCATGGCGGCGGCGGCGGCGATCCAGGT